>NZ_FR902096.1:405-29627 GCF_000437815.1 Acidaminococcus sp. CAG:542 | reverse complement strand
GGCGGTGCAGGTCTGTTGCCCCGCTGAAAGGAGACTGCTATGACCAAATTCATTGCTGCTGCTGTCCAGATGGACTCCCAGGATGATAAAAATGCCAATCTGGCTGCGGCCGAAGGCTATATCCGGGAGGCGGCCGCCAGGGGAGCCAGTCTGGTGGTGCTGCCGGAATCCATGAACTACATCGGCCGGGATATGGCCGGAGAAGCAGAAACCATCCCTGGAGGTCCCACCTTCCGGAAGATGGCGGAACTGGCCCGGGAACTGGGGATCTGGCTGGAAGCCGGGAGCATTTATGAAAGCAATCCGGAAGACCCGGCCCGTCCCTTCAACACCACCTTCCTGGTGCGCCCGGACGGAACCCTGGCCGCCAAATATGCCAAGCTCCATCCCTTTGACGTGGTGTTGCCCAACGGGGTAACCAGCCGGGAAAGCGACCGGGTGTGCCCGGGGAAGACCCTTGCCCTGGGGGATACGGAATGGGGGAAACTGGGCCTGGCCATCTGCTACGATGTCCGGTTCGGAGAGATGTTCCGGATCATGGCCCTGGAAGGGGCGAAGATTTTTGCTGTCCCTGCCAATTTCACCGTGAACACCGGGAAGGACCACTGGGAAGTGCTGGTCCGGGCCCGGGCCATCGAGAATGAATGTTACGTAATCGCTCCCAACCAGATGGGGAAGAAGCCCCGGTTCACCGCCTACGGGAATTCTCTGATCGTGGATCCCTGGGGCACGGTAATTGCCAGGGCGTCGGACAAGCCGGGGGTCATCACCGCCGAAATCGACCTGGATTACGTGACCAAAGTCCGCCAGAGCACCTTTACCCTGGACAACCGGCGGCCGGATGTGTATGAATTGAAAATGTTGTAAAAATGGGGTGTGAATTCTTTCGCACCCCATTTTCGTACATTATTTTTACGGAAACGTGTCAATTTCTTGTCCATAGTGTATAATGTAAAGTATCATATTACGCTTTTTTCTGCAGAGGAACAGGAAAAAGCCCTGAAAGGGAGGACAAATGTCAATGTCACAAATACTTACCACCATGGACGACGTACTGTATTATCCCATCCTGGTCATCGTGCTGCTGGCAGCCGGCCTGTTCTTTACGGTTCGGACCCGACTGATTCAGTTCCGCTGGTTCCGGGAATGCATCCGAGTGGTCATGCAGAAGCCCAGCAAGGAAGGGTCCGTATCTTCGTTCCAGGCTCTGATGGTTTCCACCGCTTCCCGGGTGGGCACCGGGAACATCATCGGTATCTCCACCGCCCTGTGCCTGGGTGGCTTCGGTTCCGTGTTCTGGATGTGGGCCATTGCCATCATCGGCGGTGCTACGGCCTTCATCGAAAGCACTCTGGCCCAGGTGTACAAACGCCGGGATGCCAACGGGGACAGCTACGGCGGACCGGCCTACTACATTGAAATCGCTCTCCACAACAAACTGCTGGCAGGGGCCTTTGCCTTCTTCCTGATCATCACCTATGCCGGCGGGTTCAATGCCCTGGCTTCCTACAACCTCCAGTCCACCTTCAGCGTGTACGGATTCTATGAAAAAGGGGTCACCTCCTGGGTCATCGGGGCCATCCTGGCTGTGCTGGTGGGCTACTGTCTCATGGGCGGCGGCAAACGGATCATGCGGGTGACGGAAGTGCTGGTGCCCTTTATGGGGGTTCTGTATGTAATCCTGGCCCTGGTGATCATTGTGATGCACATCGGGATGATTCCCTCCGTGCTGTCCGCCGTGTTCGCCGATGCCTTTGACTTCCAGAAGATCCTGGGGGGTATCAGCGGTTCCTGCATGATGTATGGCATCAAACGGGGCCTGTATTCCAACGAAGCCGGTGTAGGGTCCGCCCCCAACGCCGCCGCTGCGGCTGATGTGGCCCATCCGGCCCAGCAGGGTCTGGTGCAGATGCTGTCCGTGTTCATCGATACGGTGCTCTGCACGGCTACCGCCCTCATGTGCATATTCTCCGGGGTGGTACCCACCAAGGCCATGGCCGGGGCTCCCTATGTACAGGCTGCCACCCAGACAGACTTCGGGGCTTTCGGTCCCATTATGATCACCGTGGCCATGGTGCTCTTTGCCTTTACCACCCTGATTGGGAACCTGTTCTATGTGGACAACTGCCTGGCCTACCTGAACGGGAAAAAGACTCCCAGTGCCGGCTTCATGAAGGGCTTCCGGCTGCTGGCGGTGCTGGTGATCTTTGTGGGCGCCGGCATGTCCATGGACAACGCCTGGGCTGTGGCTGATATCTGCATGGCCTTCATGTGCCTGATCAACATCCCTTCCATCCTGGCCCTGAACGGCACGGCCATTGCAGTGATGGACGATTACGGCAAACAGCTGGATGCCGGAGTGGAAAACCCGGTATTCAAGGCATCCAATATCGGTCTGGACGAATCCGAGCTGGATTACTGGAAATAATTCCGGACAACCAAACTCTCCCTGCCTCCTCACAGGGGGAGTTTTTCTTTTGCCTTTTTCCTGTCTGTCTGACTTTTGGTTGCTTATTTCCACCTTTTGTGCTATGCTATATGAGCGGTTTTTTAAGCAATTACGACAGACTGTTAAGCATGAGACAAATAAAAATGGCTGACAGCATGTGAGGAGGATTTTTTTAAATGAGCGTTTCCGTAGAAAGAAAAGGTAATGAAGCAACTCTGAAAGTCACTTTGCCGGTTGAAGACGTAGCCAAGGCTTTTGAAAAAGCAGTTGCCAAGATCAACAAACAGGTAACGATCCCTGGCTTCCGTAAGGGCAAAGCTCCCCGTCGTGTGCTGGAAATGCACGTAGGCAAAGACGCCATCAAAGAAGAAGCTTTCGAAATCGCTGCCAACAGTGAATATAGAGAAACCCTGAAAGAAAACCAGTGGGTTCCCGTTTCCGATCCTGAAATCAAAGATTCCAAGTTCGAAGAAGGTCAGCCCATGGAAATGACCCTGGTGGTCACCCTGCGTCCGGAACCGGAACTGGGCCAGTACAAAGATCTGGACGTAGTGAAGGACGAAAAGGAAATTACCGACGCTGATGTGGACAAGGAAGTGGAAAACCTGCAGAAACGGGCCTCCAAGATGGTGGAAGCTCCGGAAGGCAAGGCTCTGGAAAAAGGTGACCTGGCCATCATCGACTTTGCCGGCACCATTGACGGCGAAGCTTTCGAAGGCGGCGAAGGCAAGGGCTATCCTCTGGAAGTGGGCAGCAACAGCTTCATCCCCGGCTTTGAAGATCAGCTGGTTGGCCTGAAAAAGGGTGAATCCACGGATGTGAACGCAACCTTCCCGGAAGACTACTTCTCCAAGGAACTGGCCGGTAAAAAGGCTGTGTTCAAAGTCACTGTCCAGGATGTGAAAGTGAAGGAAGTTCCCGAAGTCAACGACGAACTGATTGCTGCCAATAGCGACAGCAAGACCGTGGCTGAATTCCGGGAAAAGACCATGGATCGTCTGAAAAAGGCCGAAGCTCAGCGGGCTCAGTCCGACTACGAAGCCAACCTGATCAAAAAGGCTGTAGAAAATGCCAAATTCGAAGTGCCTGATGTGATGGTGACCCAGCGGGCCAACCAGATGATGGACGAACTGGCCATGAACCTGGAAGCTCACAAAATGAGCCTGCCTCTGTACCTGCAGTACCTGGGCAAGGATGTGAAGACCTACCGGGATGAACAGAAACCGGTGGCTCTGGAAAACATCAAGACCGATCTGGTCCTGGATGCCATTGCCCTGAAGGAAGGCATTAAAGTCAGCGAAGACGAAATCCGCAGCGAAATGGAACAGCTGGGTGCCATGCACGGTGCTACCCTGAAACAGGTGGAAAAGATCGTGAAAGAAAACGGTTCCCTGGCTATGCTGGTGAGCAACATTGCCCGCCGGAAAGCTGCCCGTCTGGTCATTGACAGCGCCAAAAACGCTCCCAAGGCCGCAGAAGCTGCTGAAGAAAAATAAAATCCCAGGAGGTGGACGGCATGAGCTATGTGCCTATTGTGGTAGAACAGACCAGTAAAGGCGAACGGAGCTATGACATCTATTCCCGGCTGCTGAAGGATCGGATCATCTTCGTCACCGGGGAAATCGAAGATCACATGGCCAACCTGATCATTGCCCAACTGCTGTTCCTGGAGTCCGAAGATCCGGACAAAGATGTCCATCTCTACATCAACAGCCCGGGCGGCAGTGTCAGTGCCGGGCTGGCGATCTATGACACCATGCAGTACATCCGTCCGGATGTTTCCACCATCTGTGTGGGAATGGCGGCCTCCATGGCTTCCGTACTGCTGGCAGCCGGCGCCAAAGGAAAACGCTATGCCCTGCCTCATTCCAGAGTGATGATCCATCAGCCTCTGGGAGGGGCCCAGGGACAGGCCACGGACATTGAGATCCATGCCCGTGAAATCCTGCGGATCCGGGAAGAGATGAACCAGATTTTGGCCAGCCACACCGGTCAGACCCCGGAACAGATCCGTCTGGATACGGAACGGGATCATTTCATGACCGCTGAGGAAGCCGCAAAATATGGTCTGATCGACCAGGTGGTCCATCAGATCAAGACCCAGAAATAAGGGGTAAGTGTCCATCTTGCCCTGGCTGTAAGGAGGGTTTCAGATGGGTTACGATGACAAGAACAACGGCCTGGAGGGTCCGGACTATACCTGCTCCTTCTGCGGGAAAAAGCAGAGCCAGGTAAAGAAACTGATCGCCGGCCACAATGTGTTTATCTGTGATGAGTGCATTGCCCTGTGCAATGAGATGCTGGAGAAGGATTTGAAAGCTCCGGCGGAAGAAACCATTACGGATCTGCCCAAGCCCAAGGAAATCAAGGCCATCCTGGACCAGTATGTAATTGGTCAGGAAGAGGCCAAGAAGACCCTGGCTGTGGCGGTATACAACCACTACAAACGGATCAACTATGAACAGGGACACCACCAGGATGTGGAACTTCAGAAGTCCAACATCCTGATGCTGGGGCCTACGGGCAGCGGCAAGACCCTGCTGGCCCAGACCCTGGCCAAAATCCTCAAGGTTCCCTTTGCCATTGCGGATGCCACCAGCCTGACAGAAGCGGGCTATGTGGGGGAAGATGTGGAAAACATCCTGCTCCGGCTGATCCAGAATGCAGACTATGATATTGCCCGGGCTGAACGGGGCATTATCTATATCGACGAAATCGACAAGATTTCCCGGAAGTCCGAGAATCCTTCCATTACCCGGGATGTGTCCGGGGAAGGGGTCCAGCAGGCTCTGCTGAAGATCCTGGAAGGTACGGTGGCCAATGTTCCTCCCCAGGGAGGACGGAAGCATCCTCATCAGGAACTGATCCAGATCGATACCACCAATATCCTCTTTATCTGCGGCGGCGCTTTTGCCGGCCTGGAGAACGTGATCAACGCCCGGACCGGGAAGAAGAGCATGGGCTTCGGGGCGGACATCCCCACCCAGGCGGAAAAGAAGAGCGAAAACCCCTTCCGGCACGTACTGCCGGAGGATTTCGTGAAGTACGGCCTGATCCCCGAATTCGTAGGACGGCTGCCGGTGGTGGTGACCCTGGACAACCTGGACGAAAAGGCCCTGATCAAGATCCTGACGGAACCCAAGAATGCCCTGACCAAGCAGTATGAACATCTGCTGGCCATGGACCATGTGGAACTGGATTTCGACGAGGGAGCCCTGAAGGCCATCGCTCACGAAGCTTTGGCCCGGAATGCAGGCGCCCGGGGGCTGCGGGCCATCATCGAAGGCATCATGAAGAACGTGATGTACGAGGTGCCCAGCCGGGACAATGTGGAAAAATGCATCGTGACAGCGGATGTGGTGACCAAGCACAAGGAACCCAAGCTGTTGCTGAAGCAGGAAGATAACGATACAAGAAAGAATGCCTAGAGAAAAGGAAAAGGGGTGCCGGCATCCCTTTTCCCTTTTTCTCTATTCGACAAGGACGGTGAAACAAGATGTTGGATGCCAATACTATGAGACTGCCGCTGCTGCCGCTCCGGGGGATCCTGGTGTTCCCCGGGATGATCATCAATCTGGATGTGGGACGGGACCGTTCCATCCGGGCGGTGGAAAGCGCCATGAATATGGGAAAGCGGATCCTGCTGGTGACCCAGCGGTCTGCGGAAGAAAATGATCCTACTGCCAAGAGCCTGTACAATTTCGGGGTGATCGCGGAAATCAAACAGCTGCTGAAGCTGCCCAACGGGGCCATGCGGATCCTGGTGGAAGGCCTTACCCGGGTGGAAGTAATCTCCGTGGTGGACGCGGTAGGGATGAACCTGGAAGCCTATGTGGCGGAACGGGAAGACATCAATGACCACTCCAACGAAGTGGAAGCCCTGAAGCGGATGCTGGTGGAAACCTTCGAACAGTGGGTGCTGGCCAGCAAGAAAGTGAACACGGAAGTGCTGCTCACCTTTAAGGATCAGCCGGATCCCAGGAAAATCGCCGATATGATCGCCGGGTACCTGACCATCGATGTGGAGGAAAAGGAAAAACTCCTGGAAGCAGTGGATGTGAAGGAACGGCTACACCTGCTCTATGGGTATCTGTGCAAGGAACTGGAAATCGTCAACCTGGAAAAGGACATTTCCCAGCAGGTCCGGAAGCAGATCGAGCAGAACCAGCGGGAATACTACCTGCGGGAACAGCTGAAGGCCATCAATAAAGAACTGGACGAAGGAGGCGAAAAAGGCTCCGAAGTCAAGGAATACCAGGAAAAGATGCAGCAGGTGAAGCTTCCTGACGATGTGAAGGAAAAGCTGGACAAGGAGCTGGACCGGCTGTACAAGATGCCTCCCATGATGGCGGAAAGCGCAGTGATCCGGAACTATCTGGACACGGTGCTGAGCCTGCCCTGGGGGAAGATGACCCAGGACAACTACGACCTGAAGAAGGCGGCTGCGGTGCTGGACAAGGACCACTACGGCCTGAAAAAGGTGAAGGAACGGATCCTGGACTACCTGGCAGTGCGGGCCCTGACCCACAGCAACCGGGGGCCCATCATCTGTCTGGTGGGGCCTCCCGGCGTGGGGAAGACCAGTCTGGCCCAGAGCATTGCCCGGGCTGTGAACCGGAAATTCACCCGGATCAGCCTGGGGGGCATCCGGGATGAAGCGGAAATCCGGGGCCACCGGCGGACCTACATCGGGGCCATGCCCGGCCGGCTCATCAATGGGATGATCGACTGCGGCACCGACAATCCGGTGTTCTTGCTGGATGAAGTGGACAAGATGGGGGCGGACTTCCGGGGAGATCCGGCTTCTGCCCTGTTGGAAGTGCTGGATCCGGAACAGAACAGCCATTTCAGCGACCACTACATCGAATTCCCCTATGACATGAGCAACGTGTTCTGGATCGTGACCGCCAACACGGTGGAAACCATCCCGCCGGCGCTCCTGGACCGGCTGGAAGTGATCGAACTGTCCAGCTACACCGACGAGGAAAAGCTGAAGATCGCCCAGCTCCACCTGCTGCCCAAGGAACGGAAGGCCAACGGCCTGACCGGCAAACAGCTGAGCCTGGGGGCTGCTTCCATCCAGCACATCATCCGGGACTACACCCGGGAAGCCGGGGTCCGGAACCTGGAACGGAAGATTGCCACTGTCTGCCGAAAGGCAGCCCGGAAAATCGTGGAAGACGGAGTGGCCAAAGTCAGTGTGACTCCGGCCCATCTGAAAGATTACCTGGGACCAGCCATTTTCCTGGAAAGCGACATGCGGGCCCGGTCCGAAGTAGGGGTCTGCACCGGTCTGGCCTGGACCAGTGTAGGCGGCGAACTGCTGAAGATCGAAGTGGTGGTCTGCGAAGGCAAGGGCAAACTGGTCCTCACCGGGCAATTGGGAGATGTGATGAAGGAAAGCGCCCAGGCGGCCTTTACCTACATCCGTTCCCGGGCCAAGGAACTGGGGCTGGATCCGGATTTCAATGAGAAAGTGGATATCCACATCCATGTGCCGGAAGGGGCCATTCCCAAAGATGGTCCTTCTGCGGGGATTACCATGGCCACGGCCATGGAAAGTGCCCTGACCAAACGGAAGGTGAAGGCGGACCTGGCCATGACCGGGGAAATCACCATCACCGGCCATGTGCTGCCCATCGGCGGCCTGAAGGAAAAGGTCCTGGCAGCTCACCGGTATCGTGTGAAGACGGTGCTGATTCCCCGGCAGAACCAGCAGGATCTGGAGGAAATCCCGGAAAAAGTCCGGAATGACATGACCTTTATCCCTGTGGACAGTATGGACCAGGTGACCAAACTGGCCCTGGAGGCATAACATGGCAGGAAAAGAGTGGGACATCATCGGTGCTTCTTATGTGGCTTCGGCGGTAAAGGCCACCCAGTATCCCCAGGATACCATTGACGAGGTGGCGTTCATCGGACGGAGCAATGTGGGAAAATCTTCCCTGCTGAATTCCCTGGCCCGGCGGAAGGGCCTGGCCAGGGTCAGCAGCTCTCCCGGCAAGACCCAGACCATCAACTTCTATTCCTTCCAGGCCAAGCGCCAGCAGGAGGAAAAAGTGGACCGGCACACCTACTATGCAGTAGATTTGCCGGGGTACGGATTTGCCCGGACCAGCAAAGGGAACAAGGAGCAGTGGTCCGCCTTTATCTGCAAGTACATGGAGAATTCCCAGTACCTGAAGCTGGTCTGTGTGCTTATGGACATCCGCCATGCACCCATGGAAAGCGACATCGACTGCTACCAGTGGCTGCTGAGCCTGGGACTGCCTATTATGGTGATCCTGACCAAAAGCGACAAGCTGAGCAAGGGCGCCGTGGCCAGCCAGAAGGCCCTGTACCAGAAGACCTTCGGCCTGGGGGACGAGCAGATCATGACCTACAGTTCTACCAGTCATACCACAAGAAAAGAACTGATCAACCGGATCATGGAGCATTTGGAATAAAAGAAAGGGGCTGTTGCGAAAGCAACAGCCCCTTTACCATTTCCTAAAAATATTGTACAATTCTGTTATGTTCGATACAAAAACGAAGGGAGAAACGGGTATGAGTCAGGAAATGGAACAGCGGCAGAAACTGGCCGGGCTTTGGCCGGACCAGCGGCAGCGGGTGGATAAAACCCTCCGGCTTTGGGAAAGCGCCGTGCTGCTGCCTTTGCGCTGGAACAAACATGGGTGGGAAATCCTTTTTGAGGTCCGGGCCGCCAACATGAGCTGGCAGCCGGGAGACATCTGCTTTCCCGGAGGCCATCGGGAGGATTCGGATTCCAACTTCTGCGCCACTGCCCTCCGGGAGACCCGGGAAGAACTGGGCATCCCGGAAGACAAAATCCAGGTACTGGGGCCTTTGGACTATTTCTACGGCTATTCCGGTCCCATGATCTATCCCTTTGCCGGGATCCTGCCCAGCCAGGTCTCTCTCCAGCTGGACAAGCAGGAAGTGGGGGAAGTGTTTTCCGTCCCGTTGAAGGACCTGTTGGCCATCCATCCGGTGGTGGGGAAACTGTCCCTGGCCAGCCGGCAGGAACCGGGATTTCCATCTCAGTGGGCCTATGGCTTCCAGGACGGCTGGAACATCCGGGGCGGCTATGAAGTGTTCTTCTACCCCTGGAAGAAGCGGATCATCTGGGGCATTACCGGCCGGATCCTCCATCAGTTCCTGGAACGGGTCCGGCAGGGAGGGATCCTTCCGGAGGCAGCACACCGGGATCACTGAGATAGGGGGTCAGGATCATGCATACCTCCGTCCGGTTCCGGCTCTGGCTCCGGAACTTGAAAAGCTCTCCCAGAAGGGGCAGTTTGGACAGCAGGGGAATGGCCTCCAGCCGGTGCTGTTCCTGTTCGCTGATCAGCCCGCCGATCACCAGGGTTTCCTTTTCCCGGAGCCGTACATGGGTATCCGCCGTACGGCTGGTGATCCGGTAGTTTTTCAGTTCCGCGATCAGGGTGGGAGTGCTCACTTCCGTGTGGACTTTGGCGGTGATCAGTCCGTCCTGGCTCAGGTATGGAGTGTAGGAAAGCCGGATCCCCGCATCCACATATTCCGTAGTGCTGGTGGTGGTGCTGTTGGTGACCTTTTCCGTCACCACCGGGATATGGTCCCCAATGAAAATACTGGCTTCCCGGCCGGGAAGAGTGATGATCCGGGGGGTGGCCAGCACCTTGGCCTTTCCTTCCTGGCAAAGGGCACTGAGCCGGGCCTGGAAATTGGCTCCGTACCCGTGGCCCAGATGGATCCGGCCGGCCATGTTTTCTTCTCCCTGGTCTTTGCCGGCCGGCAGAGGACTCCAGTCCCACTGGAGCCCCAGTTCCCGGGAGGCGGTTTCCCCCAGGGACAGGATCCGGGCTTCCAGGGTGATTTGCCGGGTGGGCCGGTCCAGGGCCTTCAGGGCCTCCTTCAGCCGGTTTTCCTCTCCCGGGGATCCGTGGAACAAAATGGCGTTGGCTCCTTTTGACCAGGCCAGGGGAGCGGAAAACAGGGGCTTTAGGGATTCGGCGGTTTCCCGGGCGGAGATGTATTCCAGCGGATGCACCGACAGACGGCCGTCCAGGGCGTCCATCCGTTCCGGCCGGGCCACCCACAGGGTATCTCCTTCCAGGTTCCAGCAGAGCCCCTGGCTGCGGGTGACGGCTTCCAGCGCCTGGGACAGGGGCATCTCATGGAGCTCCAGGGACAGGGTGCTGGAGGCCGGCTCGTCCAGGATCAGGCTCCGGCCGGACAGCTGGGCAATGCTCTGGAGCACGGCACCGGTGGGGGCATTTTCCACGGAAAGGGAAATGGGATCTTCCAGAGAAGCGGCCAGAACCCATTTGACTGGTGTAAAAAAGCAGAAAATACAGAAACAAATGACAGAAAGTCTTTTCATGGCCATACCTCCCCGATCCGGATCTGACGGGCCCCGCATTCCAGGGCAGAGGGCAGGACCTGGGTGATGGAACCCAGGCCAGGAAGTTCATCTCCTTTGCCCAGGAGACGGTGTCCTTCCGGCAGGGCCGCCAGAGCTTTCCGGGTGCCGTTCATTTCCAGGATCCCCAGGAGACGGCAGACCTGGAGGGAAGGGGCCGGCTGGGAAGCAGCCGGAGCCGCCGGGATTCCGGAGGGGACCGGGACGGCTGGAACTTTTTTCCCGGAGGCAAGGGTCCCGACCGGATGATCCAGAGGCCGAAAGGGGTCCCGCCGGGGCAGAGGCTTGGGACGGACCGGCTTTTTCAACGGTTCCGCCGTTTCTTCTTCTGAAAGAGCAGGCAGGGGCGGAAGATCCGGCAGAGAGGGAGAAGGGAACAGATACAGGGCGGAACCGGTGCCGGCGGCTGCCAGCATCAGGCCCAGTCCCAGCCGGGAGGGCAGAGCGGGGAGCGAAGAAAAAGAAAACGGTAAGGAAAACATGGGAACCTCCTTCATAAAATGGATTCAGGTTCCATTATAGGAAATTTCAGGAAATTTTCCTACCCCCCGGGTCATGAACGGAGGAAAAGAGATAGTGAACGGTCAGTCAGAAAGGAGAAGAGCCATGTTTGGGCATCCCTATGGCAGTGTTTCCGGTGGAAACCGGTGGAACAATCCTCTGGAAGGAGGAAGAGAGGATACGGCATCGCCGGCTGTCCGTCTGGCCCGGCAGGTGCTGGAAAAGGCCCTGGAACGGGGAGCCAGCGACATCCATCTGGAACCGGAAAAAGACCGGATGACGATCCGCTGCCGGGTGGACGGAGTGCTCCAGCCCCTTTGCCAGGTGGAACGGAACCTCCAGGATCCGCTGCTTTCCCGGTTCAAAATCCTGTCCGGGCTGGACATTGGAGAAAAACGGCTGCCCCAGGACGGACGGTTCCAGATCCGGTGGCGGGACCGGCCGGTGGACGTGAGGGTGTCCTCCCTGCCCACCCTGTTCGGAGAAAACCTGGTGCTCCGGCTGCTGGACCAGGAGGCTCTGCCCCTGGATCTGTCCCGGCTGGGGTTCAGTGATGCCAACCGGCAGCGGCTGTCCCAGTGTCTCCGGCAGCCCCACGGACTGTTCCTGGTCACCGGGCCCACAGGCAGCGGCAAATCCACCACCCTGTATGGGGCTCTGGCGGCCCTGGACCGGGAGCACCAGAACATCATTACCGTAGAGGACCCGGTGGAATATCAGCTTCCGGGGATCCGGCAGGTGGCAGTGCGGCCTAAAATCGGGCTGACTTTTGCCCGGTGCCTCCGGAGCATCCTCCGCCAGGACCCGGACTGCATCCTGATCGGGGAGATCCGGGACGGAGAAACGGCGGCCATGGCCATCCAGGCGGCTCTTACCGGACACCGGGTGCTGAGTACCCTACACACCAACCGGGCGGCAGGGGCGGTGAACCGGATCCTGGACATGGGAGTGGAGCCCTATCTGGTGGCTTCTGCTCTCCAGGGCGTGGCCGGACAGCTGTTGGTCCGGAGACTGTGCAGGGAGTGCAAAAAGGCGTATACTGTAACGGAAAGGGACTGGGAATGGAAGTATCTGGGGCTGGAAGAGCCACGGACCCTGTACCGGGCCCAGGGATGCCCCCACTGCCGCCATACGGGCTATGCCGGCCGGCTGCCTCTCCAGGAGGTGCTGGTGATGGACGGCGGGCTGCGCCGGGGGATCCTGGAAGGATGGAGTGAAGAACGGCTGGAACAGGAGGCCCGGAAAGAGGGCTTCCGTTCCCTCCGGGAAGACGGCCGGGACAAGGTACTGGCTGGAGAGACCAGCGGAGAAGAACTGCTGAGAGTGTTGGGATAAAGGGAGGATGTATGCTGCAGCTGTGGAATCTGTTTGAAATCGCCGGGACTGTTTCTTTTGCGGCTTCCGGTGCCATTGTGGGCATGGTGAAGAACATGGATGTGTTCGGAATCACGGTGCTGGCGGTGCTTACCGCCGTGGGAGGCGGGATGATCCGGGATGTGCTGGCAGGCTATACCCCTCCCATGGCTCTGGAGAACCCGGGAAACCTGCTGCTGGCGGTGCTTACGGCTCTGGCCATGTCCTGGCTCTTTGCCTCCTACCGGATCGCGGGACGGAAACGGCAGATCGTGACTTTTTTC
This sequence comes from Acidaminococcus sp. CAG:542, assembly GCF_000437815.1. Taxonomy (NCBI): domain Bacteria; kingdom Bacillati; phylum Bacillota; class Negativicutes; order Acidaminococcales; family Acidaminococcaceae; genus Acidaminococcus; species Acidaminococcus sp. CAG:542. The sequence continues at coordinate 16,636 of NZ_FR902096.1, read as the reverse complement.
TATATTGCGGCGGATACGGTGGGACTGGCTTCCTTTACGGTGACCGGGACCCTCACCGGCCTGTCCCAGGGCAAGCCCCACACCTTTGTGTATCCCATTATGCTGGGGCTCCTGACAGCGGTGGGAGGCGGGGTGCTCCGGGATCTGATGGCCCAGCGGGTGCCCAGTGTGCTGAACACCGATGTGTACGCCACCGCCTCCCTGGCCGGCAGCCTGGTCATGTGCCTGTGCTGGCATTACGAAAGCCAGGACCTGGCCCCCTGGCTGGGCGCCTTCATGGTGATCGCCCTCCGGTTCTTCGCTGTCCGCTTCCGCTGGCAGCTGATCCATCCCATGGAGAGGAGGAAGAGGGGGAAGGAATAAAAAAAGGGGGTGAAAAAATTCACACCCCCGGTCACTGGTCTCTTGTCACCAGTCACTGGACGAAGGAAGGCAGCCGGGTTGCGGCTGCCTTTTCTCATCTCATATTGATAAACTGCATATCGATTCCGAAATCCTGTCCTTTGACCAGCTGGATCACGGCTTGGAGATCGTCTTTTTTCGGGCCGGACACCCGGATCTGGTCGTCCTGCTGCTGGGTGGTCACCTTGATCTTGGCGGCTTTGATGGCAGCGATGACCTTTTTGGCGGTTTCCTTGTCGATGCCCTGTTTCAGCTTTACGGTCTGCCGGACGGTGCCTTTGGCGGCAGGTTCCACTTTGCCCGGGTCCAGGCTGCGGAGAGACAGGCCCCGTTTGGCCATCCGCTGACGCAGGATGTCCAGGATGGCACCCAGTTTGTATTCGTCTTCCGCTGCCAGTTTCAGGTCTCCGTCAGAGAGCTCGATGGTGGCGTTGGAGCCCCGGAAGTCATACCGCTGTTCGATTTCTTTCCGGGTCTGGTTCAAAGCGTTGTCCAGTTCCTGCATGTCAATCTGGGAAACAATGTCGAAAGAGCTGTTCTTGGCCATAAATAAATCCTCCTGTAAATACATAGTTAAAATTTGTTCAAAGCCGGCGGCAAGCCGGCTTCCAGTGGCTAGAGACTAGAGACTGGAGACTAGTGACCAGCCAGGCTGCAGCCTGGCCTCACTTCACTCTCACATCCACCTCGAACATCCGGTTCCAGGGGAATTCCACCGTATAATGGGTGCCCTTCAGGGTGGGTTCGTCTTCCACGTACTGGCGGAACAGCCGGTTGGTACCGCTGAGGATCCGGTTGTAGTATTTCCCCAGATCGTACTTCAGCTTGAAATCGTGCTGGTCGATGCCCAGGCTGATCCGGTACCGGACATTGGCCTGGTAGATCCAGTCGTCCAGGAGCCGGGTCTTCAGCAGCCGTTCCCGTTCCGCCGGTTTGATCCGTTTGCCCAGGATCCCCTGGCTCAGAGCATAGCCGATGCTGTTGTCCGCCGTGTTCCAGCCGGAATAGGCGGTGAGCCCCAGCAGGGCTTTGGCATCGGTCATGGCCAGCATGAACCCGTTGTCCGCCCCGTTGGCATAGGAAATATCCGCCAGAGCCACGGGCTTCTGGGTCTCCAGGTCCGCCAGTTCTGCAGCGAAGGCCCGGTTGGCCCGGCTGGCGTAGGGGGCGTTGTCATTGGCGGTGGAATCCAGGCAGACCCCGTCTTCCGGAGTGTTCACTGCCAGCACCAGATCCGCCTTCTTCAGGTGGCTGGTTTCCACTGCCCCGCTGGCCAGGATCTGGTTCCGGACAGAATCTTCCGCCCGTTCATCGGAATACAGGGGCACGGTATCGCCGCCGGCTCCGGGTGCAAACAGGGGATAGACCCTGGGCTTTTCCCCCCGGATCTCATTGATGGCCCGGGTCACCAGCAAAAGCCCCACCTGGTCCACCCCGGGCAGGATCTGGAACCGGTTTTCCGTAACCCCGTCGCCCACAAATTTCAGGTGCCGGGCTTCCATATGGGTCTGGGACAGGGGCGCATCGTCATCCTTGCCCAGGGCAAAATAATGGAAGGTGCCGTTCTGGCACAGCCGGATCAGCCGTTTGTTGGTCTGGAAATTCATCAGCCGCCGGGTCCGCCAGTCCTTCATGACGGAATCGGGAATCTGGGCCAGCAGGGTCTGCCGTTCCTGGATCTCCGGATAGCTTAGGGATCCGTCCTGGTCCTCCTTGTCCTGGAGCTGGGAATAACGAAAGATCTTGGGGCCGTATTCCTGGTAGTACCCAGGTTCCACTTTCCCGATGCTCTGCTGGGGCGTCCGCATAATGGTGCTGAAGGCATAGATCTTCAGCCCCGGGTTGTCCTTTTTCAGCTTTTCCAGCCGCTGGACTTTTTCCTTCAGGTATTTTTCCAGATGGTGGTGTTTTCGGGAAGCCACCAGGCCCCCATAGTTCAGGCTGTCCGTAGCCAGTACCGCTGCTTCTGCATGAGGGGCTTCCTTTTCCAGCCAGTTCCACAGGGCTTCATTGTCCCCGGAACCCCGATGGTCGGACAGGTCCTTTTCCGGAGGGGTGGTCAGGGGATAGCCGGCCGCCTTGGCGGTGTCCACGGTATATTCCAGACACACAGGCCGGTTGTCCAGGGGAACGTACAGAATCTTGGGTGAGGCTTCTGCGCCCGGTGCCAGGGAAAACATCAGCAGGGCGCCAGCCAGTACCGATTTGAACGATAAATGCATGGTTTCCTCCTTCTTACAGAATCATTTTATTATACACTATCTGTATGGCTAAAAGAAAGACTTTAGACTCACCAGTCAGTACTTTTTCCGTATGATATAATGATAGAGATACTGAAAGAACAAGGAGAAACCATTATGCCATTTGAAATCCATGCTCCTTTTGCTCCGGCGGGAGACCAGCCGGAAGCCATAGAGGCCCTGGCCAGAGGGGTGGAGGACGGGCTCCATACCCAGGTGCTGCTGGGGGCCACCGGTACCGGGAAAACCTACACCATTGCCCAGGTGATCCAGAAGGTCCAGAAACCCACCCTGGTGATCGCCCACAACAAGACCCTGGCGGCCCAGCTGTGCAGCGAATTCAAGGAATTCTTCCCCAACAATGCGGTGGAATACTTTGTGTCCTATTATGATTACTACCAGCCGGAAGCCTATATCCCGGCCACGGATACCTATATTGAAAAAGATTCTTCCATGAACGATGAAATCGACAAGCTGCGGCACTCGACCACTTCCGCCCTGATGGAACGGCGGGACGTGATCGTAGTGGCGTCGGTGTCCTGCATCTACGGTCTGGGCGGCCCCAAGGACTACTACGACAGTGTCCTGTCCCTGCGGGTGGGCCAGACGGTGGAACGGGATGCCATCCTGGAGAAACTGGTGAAGATCCGCTACGAACGGAATGACCTGTCTCTGGAGCGGGGCAAGTTCCGGGTCCGGGGAGATGTGATCGAAGTGGTCCCGGCCAGTTACGGAGAAAAAGCCATCCGGATCGAACTGTTCGGGGACGAAGTGGACAGTCTGGAGGAAATCGACGTGCTCACCGGCCAGGTGGTGGACAAACGGACTCATGTGGCCATCTTCCCGGCCAGCCATTATGTAACCAGCGATGAAAACCTGGAACGGGCCCGGAAAGACATCCGCCGGGAACTGAATGAACGGCTGAAGGTGCTGAAGGGGGAAAACAAGCTCCTGGAAGCCCAGCGGCTGGAACAGCGGACCAATTACGACCTGGAGATGATGCAGGAGCTGGGGTACTGCAGCGGCATTGAAAACTATTCCCGGCACCTTACGGGACGGAAGCCCGGGGAACCGCCTTTTACCCTGGTGAACTACTTCCCCAAGGATTTCCTTACGGTAATCGACGAAAGCCATGTGACCCTGCCCCAGCTCCGGGCCATGTACGCCGGGGACCGGGCCCGGAAGGAACAGCTGGTGAAGTACGGGTTCCGGCTGCCTTCCGCCATTGACAACCGGCCTCTCACCTTTGACGAATTCCAGGCCCAGCGGGGGCAGATCATCTATGTATCTGCCACTCCCGGGCCTTACGAAATGGAAACCACCGACCAGGTGGTGGAACAGATCATCCGGCCCACCGGGCTTCTGGACCCCCAGATCGAAGTGCGGCCCATCAAGGGACAGATCGACGACCTGCTGGGGGAAATCCACAAGGTCACCGGCCAGAAGGAACGGGTGCTGGTAACCACTCTGACCAAAAAGATGGCGGAAGACCTGACGGAATATCTTACCACCGCCGGGGTCCGGGTCCGGTACCTCCATTCGGACATTGCCACCATCGAACGGGCGGAAATCATCCATGACCTGCGGGCCGGGAAGTTCGACGTGCTGGTGGGCATCAACCTGCTCCGGGAAGGGCTGGACATGCCGGAAGTGAGCCTGGTGGCCATCCTGGATGCGGACAAGGAAGGATTCCTCCGCAGCGACACCGCCATGATCCAGACCATCGGCCGGGCGGCCCGGAATGCCCACGGCCGGGTGATCATGTACGCGGACACCATTACCGGATCCATGGAGCGGGCCATCAGCGAAACCGCCCGGCGACGGGAAAAACAGGAGGCCTTCAACAAGGCCCACGGCATCGTGCCCAAGACCATCCAGAAGAAAGTGGTGGAACTGATCAAACTCACCAAGGTGGAAGAGGACGATACCGCCGCCAAGGGATATACGGCCAAAACCGTGAAGAAACTGAAGCCTCGGGAACTGGACAAACAGATCCGGGCCATGGAAAAGAAAATGAAGGAAGCGGCCAAACAGCTGGACTTTGAACTGGCTGCGGAATACCGGGACCAGCTGATCCTGCTGAAAGGAGAGCAAAGAAAAGCTCATGAATGAAGACGTCATTGTGATCCAGGGTGCGCGGCAGCACAACCTGAAAAATATCTCCCTGAAGATTCCCCGGAACAAGCTGGTGGTGATCACCGGACTGTCCGGAAGCGGAAAATCCTCCCTGGCCTTTGACACCATCTATGCGGAAGGCCAGCGCCGGTATGTGGAAAGCCTGTCCGCCTACGCCCGGCAGTTCCTGGGACAGATGGACAAACCGGATGTGGACTATATCGGAGGGCTGTCCCCGGCCATTTCCATCGACCAGAAGACCACCAGCCGGAACCCCCGGTCCACCGTGGGGACGGTGACGGAGATCTACGACTATCTCCGGCTGCTGTTTGCCCGGATCGGGATCCCCCACTGTCCCAAATGCGGGAAGGTGATCGAACGGCAGTCCCCCCAGCAGATCGCTGACAAGGTGCTGGAACTGCCGGAAGGGACCAAGTTCATGATCCTGGCCCCGGTGGTGTGGGGACGGAAAGGGGAACACAAAAACATCCTGGAAACCGTCCGCCGGGCCGGCTATGTGCGGGTGAAGGTGGATGACCACATCTATACCCTGGATGAGGAAATCCAGCTGGACAAAAAGAAAAAACATTATATTTCCGTAGTGGTGGACCGGCTGGTGGCCCGTCCCAGCCTGGGGAGCCGGCTCACCGATTCCCTGGAGACAGCCCTGAAGCTGGGGGAAGGCACCGTGGCCATCGAAGAAATCGGGGGAGAGACCCATGTGTACAGCGAAAAGTTCGCCTGTGCGGAATGCGGCATCAGCCTGCCGGAAATCGAACCCCGGCTGTTTTCCTTCAATGCCCCCTACGGGGCCTGCCCGGATTGTATGGGCCTGGGCCAGCACATGGAATTCGACCCGAATCTGATCATCCCGGACAAGACGAAACCTTTTGACCAGGGGGCCATTGCGGCAGTAAGCTCCAATGTGAAGTCCTATTTCCTGTGTCAATTGGCAGCCGTATTGAAAAGCCGGGGCTTCTCCCTCCAGAACTGCTGGAAGGATCTGCCGAAAAAATTCCAGCAGCAGCTGTTGGAAGGGATCCCGGACGAAATCTTCACCTTCTCCTATCAGAATCTCATGGGGGAAATCAACGAACACAATACCCCTTTTGAAGGGATCATTCCGGTGCTGAAACGGCGGCTGAAGGACGCCATGAGCGAAAGCCAGCGGCTGGATTACGAATCCTTCATGACCGCCATCGAATGTTCCACCTGCCACGGGGCCCGGCTCCGTCCGGAAGTCCTGGGGATCACTGTGGATGGGAAGAACATCCAGCAGGTGTGCCAGCTGCCGGTACGGGAATGTCTGGATTTCTTCAACCATCTCCAGCTTTCGGACCGGGATGCCTTTATCGCCAAACAGATCCTGAAGGAAATCCGGGCCCGGCTCAGCTTCCTGAACAATGTGGGGCTGGATTACCTGACCTTGGACCGGGCGGCGGCTACCCTGTCCGGGGGAGAAGCCCAGCGGATCCGTCTGGCCACCCAGATCGGCTCCGGACTGGTGGGGGTGCTGTACATCCTGGATGAACCCAGCATCGGCCTCCACCAGCGGGACAATGACAAACTGCTGGAAACCCTGAAGAACCTTCGGGACATGGGGAACACCCTGATTGTGGTGGAACATGACGAAGACACCATGCGGGCGGCAGACCAGATCATCGATATCGGGCCCGGGGCCGGGGAAAACGGAGGCTATGTGGTGGCCCAGGGCACGGCAGAAGAAATCAGCCAGGTGCCGGAATCGGTCACCGGCCAGTACCTCAGCGGCCGGAAGAAAATCCCTGTGCCGGCCCAGCGCCGGAAGGGCAGCGGGAAGACGCTGACCATCAAGGGAGCCCGGGCCAACAACCTGAAGAACATCGATGTGTCCATTCCCCTGGGAACGCTGACAGTGGTTACCGGGGTCAGCGGCAGCGGCAAAAGTACCCTGATCAACGATATCCTGTACAAGGCCCTGGCCAAGAAGCTGATGGGGGCCCGGGAACGGCCTCTGGCCCACGAACGGATCACCGGGATCCAGCATATCGACAAGGTGATCAACATCGACCAGAGCCCCATTGGCCGGACTCCCCGGTCCAACCCGGCCACCTACACCGGCACCTTCGACCTGATCCGGACCCTGTTCAGCACCACCAACGACGCCAAGCTCCGGGGCTACAAGCCGGGCCGGTTCAGCTTCAACGTGAAGGGGGGGCGGTGTGAAGCCTGCCACGGGGACGGGATGCTGAAAATCGAGATGAACTTCCTGCCCGATGTGTACGTGCCCTGCGAAGTGTGCAAAGGCACCCGGTACAACCGGGATACCTTGGAAGTCCGGTACAAGGGGAAGAACATTGCGGAAGTCCTGGACATGACCGTCAGCGAGGCCTGCCAGTACTTCAGCAACCAGCAGCGGATCCTCCGGAAACTCCAGGTGCTGGAAGACGTGGGCCTGGGCTACATCCGGCTGGGCCAGGCGGCCACCACTCTCTCCGGCGGGGAAGCCCAGCGGGTGAAACTGGCCACGGAACTGGCCAAGGTGAACACCGGCCGGACCCTGTATATTTTGGATGAACCCACCACCGGGCTCCACATGGCGGATGTGCACAAGCTGCTGGAAGTGCTCCAGCGGCTGGTGGATGCCGGGAGCACCGTAGTGGTCATCGAACACAACCTGGATGTGATCAAAAGTGCTGACTGGCTTATCGACCTGGGGCCGGAAGGGGGCGACCGGGGCGGTACGGTGATTGCCACCGGGACTCCGGAACAGGTGGCGGAAGTGCCAGAATCCTACACCGGCCAGTATGTAAAGAAGGTCCTGGAATGAACGATGCCATCAAAGAGACCCTGGCGGTGCTCCCCAACGCCCCAGGAGTCTACATCATGCACGACGCCTCCGGAAAGGTGATCTATGTGGGTAAGGCGGTGATCCTGAAGAACCGGGTGCGCAGCTACTTCCGCCCGGCCAGCCAGGTGTCCCCCAAGGTCCGGGCCATCAACGCCCATGTGGCCTCCATCGAGACCATTGTCACCGCCAGCGAGATGGAAGCCCTGATCCTGGAATGCAACCTGATCAAAAAGTACCGGCCCCGGTACAACATCGACCTGAAGGATGACAAGACCTATCCCTATCTGAAGATCACCGTAGGGGAGGCCTATCCCCGTATGGTGCTCACGCGCCGGGTGCAGAAGGACGGGGCCCGGTACTATGGTCCCTTTGCAGATGCGGGAGCTCTCCGGGACACCATGAAGCTGATCCGGACCATGTTTCCCCTCCGGCACTGCCGGAACCTGAATGCCAAACGGCCCTGTCTCCAATACCATCTCCACCGATGCCTGGCTCCTTGTACCGGGAAGGTGCCTGTCAGCGAATACAAGCAGATGGTGGATGCAGTGCTGCTGCTGCTGGACGGGAAGGTGTCCCAGCTGGAAAAAGATCTGACCGCAAAAATGCAGCAGGCTTCGGACAATCTGGAATTTGAGGCGGCGGCCCGGTACCGGGATTCCCTGCTGAGCCTCCGGAAGCTGGCGGAAAAACAGAAAGCCACTACGGAAAGCGGGGACCGGGATGTGGTGGGGCTGGCCATGGATGACAGCGGGGTCTGTGTCCAGGTGTTCTTCATCCGCAGCGGCAAGATCCTGGGCCGTGACAGCTTCTTCCTGGACCAGGAAATCGAGGAGCCGGGAGGAGAAGTGCTGGCAGATTTCCTGAAGCAGTACTACCATGAAAACCACCGGCCGCCCCGGGAAATCCTGGTGAGCGAAGATCTGGCAGACAGTGACCGGACCCTGCTGTCCCAATGGCTCAGCGGTCTGTGCGAAAAAACGGTGAACCTGCTGGTGCCCCAGCGGGGACTGAAGCACGACCTGGTGCTCATGGCGGTGAACAATGCCCGGAAGAACCTGGAAGAGCGGCTCCGCCGGGGCCATGCCTTTGGAGGGACGGACCTGGATGCGGCGGAACAGCTCCAGAAGGCCCTGGGACTGGAGAAGCCCCTGGAACGGATGGACTGTTTCGATATTTCCCACAACCAGGGCCGGGAGACGGTAGCTTCCATGGTGGTGTTCCGGAACGGTGCCCCCAGCAAGAAGGATTACCGGAGGTACAAGCTCCGGTCCACAGAAGGGAAGCCGGACGACTTCAAATCCATGGAAGAAGTGGTGTACCGGCGGTACAGGGACCTGGAAGATCTGCCCAGCCTGATCATCATCGATGGGGGCAAGGGACAGCTGAGTTCCGCCTGTGCCGTGATCCGGGGCCTTGGAATCACCCCGGAGGAGGTGCCCGTCATCGGTTTGGCCAAGCGGGAAGAAGAAATCTTCAAAGAGGGGGCCCACACCAGTATCCTGCTGGACAAAATGTCTCCGGCCCTCCACCTGATCCAGCACATCCGGGATGAGGCCCACCGGTTCGCCATCACCTACCACCGGAAACGGCTGGGGAAACGGAACCTGGTGTCCGTCCTGGACCATCTGGAAGGGCTGGGGCCCAAACGACGGGCCGCTCTGTGGAAACGGTTCGGTTCCCTAGATGCTATGCGCCAGGCTTCTGTGGAAGATCTGGCGGCAGTGGATTCCATGACCCGGCCGGTGGCGGAACGGGTCCATGCTTTTCTCCAGGGCAGCCTGCTGGAAAAAACGGCCCTGCTGGAACAGGGACGGGAGAATCTGGAAAAAGAAAAACAAGAATAAATTATTAGCCAATAATTTTTCTTAAAAATTTCTTTAAAACCTATTGCCACAGGAAAGAACCTTTGGTATAATCGAGGGCGAAGAAAACAAATAATCCTGAGGGGGATACGAACAATGAAAAAATACGTTTGTGACGTTTGCGGTTATGTATATGATGAAGCTGCCGGTGATCCGGAACACAACATTGCTCCCGGCACCAAATTCGAAGACCTGCCGGAAGATTGGGTCTGCCCCATCTGCGGCGTAGGCAAAGACCAGTTCTCCGAAGAAGCCTAAAAAGCCAGAAAGGCTGTCGCATTCCAGCGGCAGCCTTTTTTTGTTGGGAAAACGAGAAGGAGGAAACCCATGTCCCTGAAAATGATTGCCATGGATCTGGATGGCACTCTGCTGGATGAAGAAAAGAACATTGCCCCGGAAGATGCGGCGGCGGTAAAAGACGCGGTAGCTGCCGGCTATTTCGTGACCCTGGCCACGGGACGGATGTACCGGTCGGCCCTGCCCTATGCCCGGGAACTGGGCATTACCCGTCCTCTGGTGGTCTACAACGGGGCTCTGATCCGGGATCCCCGGACTGGAGAGACCCTGGGAGCCTGGCCCCTGCCTCTGGAAGTGGCCCAGCCTCTTCTGGATGACTGCCTGGGCCGGGGAATCTATATCCAGGCCTATGTGGATGACCATCTGTGGGTGCCTCGGGACTGTGAGGAAGCCCGGTTCTATTCCCATTTTTCCCGGGTGCCCTATGAAGTGAAAACGGAAGAAATCCATCACCTGTCCCAGGCTCCCCACAAACTGCTGGTGCTTTCTGACCAGGTGAAGACCCTGCGGCCGGAACTGGAAGAGAAATATGCCGGGAAGATCAAAATCGTCAGCTCTTCCAAAGGATTCCTGGAAGTCACTGCTCCCGCTACCAACAAATGGCATGCCCTCCAGGCTCTGGCAGCCCGGGAAGGGATCAAAGGAGAGGAAATCCTCTGTGTGGGGGATTCGGACAATGATCTGGACATGATCACCCACGCCGGCCTGGGAGTGGCCATGGGGAACGCCAGCGATCCGGTGCGCCAGGCGGCCCGGGTGGTGACGTCGCCCAATACCCGGAACGGGGTGGCCCGGATCCTTCGGACGGTGATGACTGAACAGGTGGAGGTACCGGTATAAAGAACCGGGGAAGACTTTACACGGACTTTTTTTCCATTGTATAATAAAAACATTGAAAACTTTGCAGGGGGTGTGGATGGAAATGGCGAGAACGTTGCTGATAACCGGGATGTCCGGTGCGGGGAAGACGCAGGTAATGCGGACCCTGGAAGATCTGGGCTATTTTTGCGTGGACAATCTTCCCCCTACTTTTATTCCCAAATTCATTGAACTGTGCCTCCAGAACAAGAACGGAGGGGCCCAGCTGGCACTGGTGGTGGATATCCGGGGAGGGAAATTCTTCAAGGATCTGAACCAGGTCCTGGACCAGCTGAACCAGAGCAGCGTGCCTTATGAACTGGTCTTCCTGGATGCGGATGATGCCACCCTGATCCGGCGGTACAAGGAAACCCGCCGGCGCCATCCTCTGGCAGGGCGCAACGGACTGAGTGCGGACATTGCCCGGGAACGGGATATCCTCAGCCAGATCCGCCAGCGGGCCACTACCATCATCGATACGTCCAAGACCAGCACCAAGGAACTGCGCAGTAAAATCGTCCAGCTTTTCGGCAAGGGAGGGGAACTGCCCCCCATGAACATCGTGGTCCAGTCCTTCGGATTCAAATACGGCATTCCTCTGGACTGCGACATGGTCTTTGATGTGCGGTTCCTGCCCAATCCCTTCTATATTCCGGAGCTGAAGAATCTCTGCGGCAACGACCAGCCGGTGATGGATTACATCCAGGAAAAACCGGTGACCGGGGATTTTGAGGAGAAGCTGTTCGGGCTGATCCAGTTCCTGCTGCCCCAGTATGTCCAGGAAGGGAAGAGCCAGCTGATGATCGGCGTGGGCTGCACAGGGGGGCGGCACCGGAGTGTGTTCATAGCCAACGCTCTGGGCCGGTTCATTGAAAAATGCGGCTATGGGGTGCAGGTCATCCATCGGGATTTAATAAAGAAATAGGTGAATGCGTATGAAATGGATTAAGTGGTTGTACCCGGGGCTGAACCTGAAGCGCTGGCTGTTCCTTTTTGCGCTGGGCGCGGTGCTGGCCTGTGTGGGAGTCACTTTAATCTTCAACTATCAGTTCGTGGGGCTGTTGGAAGCCTTGGTACTGAAGTTCATCAATTCTGTGGGAGGCGAATACTACCAGTCCACCATTACGGCCCTGGGGGCTTTCAATGTAGGCCTGGGCATCCTCTTTATGCTTCTGGGGGCCACCCATGTGGTGAAGACCATCATCAATGCAGTGATGCCGGGGGAAAAGGAATCCCTCCGGGAACTGATTTTTACCCAGCAGAAGCTGGACAAGGGCCCCAGCGTGGTGGTCATCGGCGGGGGCACCGGGCTGTCCGTGCTGCTCCGGGGTATCAAACTGATCACCAACAACTGTACGGCGGTAGTGACCACGGCCGACGACGGGGGATCATCCGGCCGGCTGCGGAAGGAACTGGGGATCCTGCCTCCCGGTGATATGCGGAACTGCCTGGTGGCGTTGTCTGATACGGAACCGCTGATGGAAAAAGTCATGCAGTACCGGTTCAAAAGCAGCGCCCTCAGCGGCCACAATCTGGGGAACCTGTTCATCGCCGCCATGAGCGATGTGGAAGGCGGGGACATGGAAAAAGGCATTGCCGCTACCTGTGAGATCCTGAAAGTGCGGGGCCATGTATGGCCCAACACCACGGACAACATCCAGCTGAAGGCAAAGATGGACGACGGCAGTACCGTGGTGGGGGAAAGCTCCATTACCGCTTCTCCCCACAAAATCGTCCGGCTGATGACGGAACCGGAAAATCCCCGGGCCTCCCAGCGGGCGGTGGATGCCATCATGAAGGCGGATGCCATCATCCTGGGGCCCGGCAGTCTGTACACCAGCGTCCTGGCCAGCCTTATCGTCCCCGGGATCCGGGATGCGGTGATCCGGTCCAAGGCCGTGAAAATCTACGTGTGCAATGTGATGACCCAGCCTGGGGAAACCGACGGCTACGGGGCCTATGAGCATGTCCAGGCCCTGATCAGGCACATGGGCTGCCAGTGCCTGGATTATGTTGTGGTCAACGAGCAGAAGGCCTCTCCGGAGATTTTGGCCAAGTACGAAAAAGAAGGGGCCATGCCGGTGTCTCCCGATGTGGAGAAAATCGAAAAGCTGGGCATCGACTGTGTGCCTGCCAAGCTGCTGAATGACAGCGACCTGGTCCGGCACAATCCTTTGAAGCTGGCCAAGACCATCATCGCCCTGATCTACCGGCTGAAGCTGTTCGGCAAGGGAATCCGGTTTTTCGACTACTTCTTTGCCCGGCAGACCATGCAGGAACTGCGGAAAAATGCCAAAAAGGAGAACTGACCATGTCTTTTTCCCATGATGTGAAAAACGAAATTGCACGGTCAGAAGGAGAAAACCACGACTGTGAACAAGCGGAGCTGTTCGGGCTGCTGCGGATCAGCGGGGCAGTTTCCCTCAGCGGCCGGAAGGTGGGCATCCACTTCACCACGGAAAACGCCGCCCTGGCCCGGCGGGTGCTCCGGCTGCTGAAAAACAATTTTCCGGTCCAGACGGAAGTGATCGTTACCCGGAGCCGACGGCTGAAGAAAAACAACCGGTATCAGGTCCATGTGATCCCTTCTGACGAAGCAAGGACGGCTCTCAGCCGGCTCCATCTCCTGTCCCCTCTGGAAGAGGCAGGCAGCGCCCTGCTGAAAAAGGAAGGAGAGAAGCGGGCCTTCCTTCGGGGGGTATTCCTGGCCGGGGGATCGGTGAACAAGCCCATCAGCGACTATCATCTGGAACTGATCTGTGACAGCCTGGAAATGGGCCAGTTCATCCAGAAAATCATGAAGGGCTTCAGCCTGCCTGCCCGGATCGTGGACCGGAAGAATTCCTACATCGTGTATCTGAAGGAAGGCAATGCCATTGCCGGGTTCCTATCCCTGATCGGGGCCAGCAATTCCTACCTGGAATTTGAAAATGTCCGGGTCCTGAAGGATATGCGGAACAAGGTGAACCGGCAGGTGAACTGCGAAACTGCCAACCTGAACAAGGTGGTCCAGGCGGCGGTGCGGCAGCTGAACGCCATCCGGGTCATTGAAGAAACGGTGGGGCTGAGCACCCTGCCGGAACCTCTCCAGGAGGCGGCCCGTCTCCGGAAGGATCACCAGGATCTGTCCGTGGGGGAACTGGCGGCCCTGACGGAAGACAATGTGGGCAAATCCGGATTCAATCACCGGTTGAAGAAATTGGAACAGATTGCAGAGAAATTGAAGGATGGGGAGCAATGAAGAAACTGATTATTTTTTTGGCCATTGTAGCGGCTTTGTGCGGCCTGGGATACGGGGGATATGTTTATGTGAAGCAGGATTTTCCCCGGTTCTGTGAAGAGACCGTGCCGATTTTTGCCTACCACCGGGTGGAACCGGGCCATGACGACCCGTATACCATGCCTCCGGAACAGTTTGACGAACAGATGAAATATCTGAAGGAACAGGGCTGGAAGACCATGACCCTGGCGGAATACGTGAAGGGCCGGAAGGAAGGACGGAAGTTCCACAAGGAATGTGTGCTGATCTTTGATGACGGGTATCTGGACAACCTGACTTACGCTGCCCCTATCCTGAAAAAATACGGCTTTGTGGGGAACATGTACATGGCCGTGAAGTATGAAGGCTGGCCCGGATATCTGGACTGGCACCAGGAACATGAACTGCTGAAATACGGGTGGGCCCTGGGGTCCCATACCTTCAACCACAAGCCTCTCCAGTCCATGACACTGGAACAGATCGACTATGAACTGACCAGCTCCATGGAACACATGCGGGGCATCTACAATCCCCCGGAAGGACTCACCTTCTCTTATCCCAACGGGTCCGCCAGCGATGCCATTGCAGCCCAGGTGAAAAAAGCCGGGTACATTGCCGGGGTGGACGGCCGTGTGGGGGTGAATACGGACAAGACCGATCTGATGCGGCTGCACCGGGTGAACGTGTTCCAGAACAAACCGGAGAACCTGGGATGCTTCCAATATGATTTGAAACGGGCTCAGATCCAGAGCTATATTGATCAGACAGGGGTGAATACAGACTGGATCATCCACAAGTATTATGAACTGAAGGCGAAATTCCATCTGTAAGAAAGATAGAAACGGTTGAAAGACTTGCGTTCTTTCAGAAAAACAGATACAATGAATTATAAACATGAAGATAGGGAGGAATCGATGATGGCAAAGAGAATCAAGACTGTGAATAAAGAAATGCTGAAGAAAACCCTGAGAACCGGCGGCTGCGGCGAATGCCCGGCATCCTGCCAGTCTGCCTGCAAAACTTCCTGCACGGTAGGCAACCAGGTTTGCGAAAAAGCATAATTCCATTATGCGCGGAAGCTCCCTGCATGCGCAGGGAGCTATTTTCTTGTACCAAACAAGCAATATAAGAAGGGCGGATAGAAACTTGCTGATCCATAGAATGCATCTGGACGACAATTATGTGGTCCTTGACGTGAACAGCGGCGCCGTGCATATCATCGACGCCATGATTTATGACCTGCTGGGCTTTTACGACGGCACCAATCCGGAAGAAACCAAAGCCCATTTTGCCGGCAAATACCCGGCGGAAGACGTGGCCGAAGCCCTGGAGGAACTCCAGGACCTGCAGAAGGCCGGTCTGCTGTTTTCTCCGGATTTCCCGGTGCCGGATACCTTTTCTGATGAACCGGTGCTGAAATCTCTGTGCCTCCATGTGGCCCACGACTGCAACCTGCGCTGCGGCTACTGCTTTGCAGACACCGGAGACTTTGGGGGCCACCGGGCTCTCATGAGCAAGGAAGTGGCCCGGAAGGCCATTGAATTTGCCATTGCCGGCAGCAAACAGCGGCACAACCTGGAACTGGACCTGTTCGGCGGGGAACCTCTGATGAACATGCCTGTGGTGAAATACATTGTGGACTATGTGCGCCAGCGGGAACAGGAAACCGGGAAGAACATCAAACTGACCCTGACCACCAACGGCACCCTGCTTACCGATGAGATCGTCAAGTATCTCAACGACAACCGGGTGATGCTGGTCCTGTCCCTGGACGGCAGCAAAAAGACCCATGATCACATGCGGCCTTATCCCGGCCATGTGGGGTCCTATGATGCGGCGGTGAAGGGCTTCAAAAAAGTCATCGAATCCCGCCATGGGAAGAACTACTATCTGCGGGGGACCTATACCCATTACAACACCCATTTCTGCGATGACGTGCTGGCTATGCTGGATGTGGGATCTGAGATTTCCATGGAACCGGTAGTGGGCACCACGGAACCCTGGGTGCTGACAGAAGAAGACTGGTCTACCCTGGACAAAGAATACGAAAAACTGGCCCGGGCCTATCTGGAAAAGAAGCGGGCAGGAGTGCCTTTTGACTTCTTCCATTTCAACGTGGCTCTGGACAACGGGCCCTGTGTGGCCAAACGGCTGGCAGGCTGCGGGGCCGGTCATGAATATTTTGCCATTACTCCGGAAGGGGACATTTACCCCTGCCACCAGTTCGTGGGACGGGAAAAATACAAAATGGGTACCCTGGATACAGGCATCGTGAAGAAGGATATGGTCCAGTACTTCCGTCACATGCATGTGATGAAGAAGGAAGACTGCCGGACCTGCTGGGCCCGGTTCTTCTGCAGCGGCGGCT
>NZ_FR902096.1:0-378 GCF_000437815.1 Acidaminococcus sp. CAG:542 | reverse complement strand
GCGGCGGCTGCCATGCCAATGCGGATCTGGTCAACGGGACCATTGAAAAGCCCTATGCTTATGGGTGCAAGATCCAGAAGAAACGGCTGGAAATGGCCATTATCGTCCAGGCTCTCCTGACGGAAGATGTGAAAGAAGGCGGTGCAGACCACCGGCCTGTAATCGACAACTTCAAATTCCAGGTGGAGAAAAAGTAACTGGATTGTCAGCGGTCAGCGGTCAATGGTCAGCGGCCGATGGAAGGGATTGGCAGAGTATATCCTGCCAATCCCTTTTCACTTTTTTTAGAAATCCTGTTGACAAAAATATAATCCCATGATATTATAATCAAGTCGCCGATGAGCGACGAGGTTGGAACCCTGAAAACTGAATATTGTT
>NZ_FR902095.1:5429-7538 GCF_000437815.1 Acidaminococcus sp. CAG:542 | reverse complement strand
AGACGGCCGGACGGTGAACATCTATGAATATACCGGGCTGACCTTCAAGGACCAGATCCTGTGGACGGACACCCTGGCGGTGGACGGGGACCGGATTTACTTCTTCGGCTTCGACAACAAGGACGAAACATACCGGACCAAACTCCGGTCTGTCAGTTTCAAGGATGAGACGCTCAGTGACCTGAAGGTGCTGGATGAACGGGCCTACTGGCGGGACAAACTGGTGGTATCCAACGGAACTGTCTATGACTGGCACAAACAAGGGGATTATAAAAGTCGTGAAAAGAAAAATGAAGCTTCCTATTGGCATTATTACGACGGAAAGACCATGGTGCCCACCGATTTCACCGGCACGACTCTGATTCCCATCGATCAGGGGAAGGATGTGGTCTTTACCCAAAAATGGGACTACTGGACCGGGATCCTGGACAAAGGGACCCTTACCAAGGGGAAGGAACTCCTTACCGTAGAGGCGATAAGGAAGGCTGGACTGAACATCAAGAAACAATGGGCGGACAAGGACGGATTATACCTGATGGGGTATATGAAAAACGACAAGGGTGAAAATCAAAATGTGGTCCGGCAGTACAGTCTGCAGGACGGACAGCTGATCCAGTCCTTTGAGGGACCTCTTACCAAAGAAGGCCGTGGGTACGTGGTCACCGAGCACCGGGTGGTGCTGGGACAAGAAGGCGGCATCTACTGGATTTACCGCAAGAAGGATGGAAAGCTGTTGGGGAAATTCAAGACAGAACCCAAACTGACCATGGAAATCCTCACCCCCATGAAAAACGATTCCATCCTGATCTACCGCCGGATCAGCCGGGAGAAAGGCGAAGCCAAACTGTACCGGATGGATCTGTAGGGGAGAAAAGAGGGAAGAGTGTAGAAGATATGGAAAATAGGAACGGATTGAAGAAAGAGAGGTAAATTATGGGACTGATCAAAGCAGGGATGGGCGCTGTAGGCGGCGTGCTGGCCGATCAATGGAAAGAGTTTTTCTACTGCCAGATGGCACCGGACATCCTGATGATGAAAGGCCAGAAACGGACCGGGAGCCGGAGCTCCAACCAGGGCGACGACAACATCATCAGCAACGGATCCCGGATCGCTGTGAACAACGGCCAGTGCATGATGATAGTGGAAAACGGCAAGGTGGTGGATCTGTGTGCAGAACCGGGGGAATACACCTACGACAAAAGCACCGAACCGTCCATCTTTACCGGAGACCTGAAAGACAATGTGAAGGAAATCTTCAAACAGATGGGGAAACGGTTCACCTTCGGCGGGGATACCGGTAAGGATCAGCGGGTATACTATTTCAATACCAAGGAACTGATCGGGAACAAATACGGGACTCCCAGCGAAATCCCCTTCAAGGTGAAGGATGACACCACTGGCCAGGTGCTGACCATCCGGCTCCGGTGCTTCGGAGAATACAGCTACCGGATCACGGACCCCATCCTGTTCTATACCCACGTGGCCGGGAACGATTTCGACGAATACCGCAGGGAAACCCTGGACAGCCAGATGAAAAGCGAACTGCTCATGGCCCTGGCACCGGCTTTTGCCCAGCTCAGCGCTCAGCGGATCGACTACACGGAAATCATGGCCCATACCTTTGAACTGGCGGAAGCCCTCAACGATGTCCTGAGCAAAAAATGGCGGGACCTCCGGGGTATTGAAATCGTTTCCTTCGGGATCAGCAATATCAAAGCCAATGAAGCGGATGAAGAAAAGATCCAGAAGGTCCAGATGGGCATGACCATGGGCAGCGATCCCCGGATAGCCATGGGGGCCGTGGTGGATTCCAGCACCGATTCCATGAGGATAGCGGCAGGAAACCAGAACGCCGGAGCCGCCTTCGGGTTCATGGGCATGAATATGGCAGGGAATGCCGGGGCGAACATGTTCCAGGCCCTGGCAGGCCAGGCGGCGGCCCAGCAGCCGGCCCCACCGCCGGCAGAAGCACCACGTCAGCCCAATGGGTTTGCCCCAGGAGCGGCGGCTCCCAATGGCTGGGACTGCAGCTGCGGCCAGAAGGGCAATACCGGGAAGTTCTGCATGGCCTGCGGCGCCAAAAAGCCGGAACCGGCAGGGACCTGGGAC
>NZ_FR902095.1:0-5411 GCF_000437815.1 Acidaminococcus sp. CAG:542 | reverse complement strand
GGACCTGGGACTGCGCCTGCGGCCACAAAGGGAATACCGGGAAGTTCTGTATGGAATGCGGCGCTCCCAAACCGGAAGCCCAGCCCCAGGGATGGACCTGCCCCGGCTGCGGCACGGTGAACCAGGGAAAATTCTGCATGAACTGCGGAGCCAAAAAACCGGAGGATGCACCGCTGTACCGCTGTGACAAATGCGGCTGGCAGCCCCCCGATCCCCATCATCCCCCGAAATTCTGCCCCCAGTGCGGAGATCCTTTTGACGACAACGACAAGACCTGAAACAGGAGGTGAGTGAAAATGACCGATACCTCTGTTGCCTACAAGTGTCCCAACTGCGGCGGGCCCCTGGAATTCCAGCCGGGGGCAAGCCAGGTGGTCTGCCCCTACTGCGATACCAAACTGGACGTGGCACAGATGGAAGCCCTCTTTGCCCGGCAGCAGGAACGGGCGGCAGCGGCCCAGGAGGCCAAAGAAGAACGCTGGAATACGGAAATGGCGGGCAAGGAATGGAGCACGGAAGAAGCTGCCATCCTGAAAGCCTTCACCTGTTCCGCCTGCGGGGCGGAAATCGTCTGTGACGAAAACACCCTGGCTACCGAATGCTGCTACTGCGGGAATCCCACCATGCTTCCCAACCGGTTCAGCGGCATGCTGAAGCCGGATTACGTGATCCCCTTCCAAAAGACCAAAGAAGATGCAGTGGCGGCCCTGAAGGAATTCTACAAGGGCAAGCGCCTGCTGCCGGCGGCCTTTACGGCCAACAACCGGATCCAGGACATCCAGCCCATGTACGTGCCCTTCTGGCTCTTTGATTCCAAGATCCATGCCAGTGCCGACTTCCAGGGGGAAGACGACAATGTGATGGAAACCAGCGATGAGATCATTACGGAAACCCGGGTGTTCCAGTGCATCCGCAGCGGCCGGATGAGTTTCCACAAGATTCCGGTGGATGGGTCCAGCAAAATGGACGATACCTACATGGAAAGCATCGAACCCTTCGATTATTCCCAGATGGTGCCCTTCAGCCCGGCCTATCTCACCGGTTTCCTGGCGGATAAATACGATGTGGATGCGGAAGCTTCCGTGCCCCGGGCCGATGAACGGGTGGAACGGTCCGCCGTAGGGGTGCTGGAAGAAACCGTCAAGGCCAGGGGCTATGACCGGACCATCCTCAAGGACAGCGTGGTCCGGAAGGAAGAAGACCAGGTGGCCTATGCCCTGGCTCCGGTGTGGATCCTGACCACCCGGTATCAGGACAAACCCTACACCTTTATGATGAACGGACAGACCGGGAAGATGGTGGGGACACTGCCCTATGACAACCAGAAATCCCTGATGATCATGGGGGCTGTGGCGGCCATCCTCACACCGGCGCTGTATTTTGTGGCAAAGATGTTTCTGACGTAAGGAGGTCATCATGAAGAAGTTACTGCGCATCCTGGCACTCCTGGTGCTTCTGGTGGGCATGGCCGTTTCCGCATCGGCAGCCTCTGCCCTGGTGCTGGATCAGGCTGATCTCCTGCGGCCCCAGGAAGAGAAAGTCCTCCAGCAGTCCCTGGACCAGGTGAACCAGAAATATCAGGTACGGCTGGCGGTGGTCACGGTGAAAAGCACCGGAGGCGTAAAAACCGGAGAGTTCGCCAATGTACTGCTGGACAAGATCAAAGACAGCAGGCTCAAGGGGAATATGGTACTGCTCCTGTCCATGAAGGAACGGGACTGGTACATTTCCACCGACAACGGCATGCGGAAAATGATCACCGACAAAGCCGGCATCAAGGCCCTCAGCGGAAAATTCCTGCCGGCCCTGAAAAAGAACAACTATCCGAAAGCCTTCGGCCAGTTTGCCAAAGGGACGGATGAACTGCTGGCCTACTACCAGAAAGAAGGCAAACCCTATGATCCGGCCGACGCCTTCAATCCCCTGGCCCTGGCCATTGGGGCGGCGGTGTCCCTGGGCATCGGATTCCTGGTGCGCCGGATCCTCATCGGCCAGATGAACAATGTGATGCCGGCTCTGGAAGCCGGGGTCTATCTGGACCGGGACAGCTTCCAGCTGGAAGAAAATGCGGACAACTACCTGTACATGACGGTCCATCGTAAGCCGAAGAAGAGCCGCGAAAACGCCAAGGCCGACAGTACCGATGAGGATCATGGGGGCGGCGGCGGAAAGTTCTGAAAAGGAGGAGCCATGGAAAGAAAGGACATTTGGAGGCCGCTGGCCTGTCTGTGCCTCATGGCTTTTCTTACTGGTCTGCCGGTCCTGGCAGGAGCTTCCAGCGGAGAAGGAATCTATGGCCGGGAACTGGACACCCTGTATGATATGATCCAGGGAGGCAGAGACCCTGACTCTTATGGAGAGGACCGGGAGGACCTGGTGGCTGTCTGGGAGGGAATCCGGGAACTGTCCCCGGCCCAGGGGCTGGAACAGGTGAAGTACCAGCTGCTGGACTGCAACGGGAACGGGGAGCCGGAACTGCTGACGGGCCAGGACAACAGGATCACCAACCTGTTCACCCTCCGGGAGGGCCGGCCCCACCGGGTGTTCAGCGGCTGGTACCGGGACGCCTGGTATTATCTGGGAAACGGGCGGTTCCTGAACCAGGGGGCCGGAGGCGCGGGGCTTTCCATCCTGGGCGAGTACCATCTGGACGGGGACGGGAACCTGGTGTGCGAAAGCTGTACCTTCACCAACTGGGACCCGGTTGAGGAGAAGGAGGAAGTGTACTGGAACAACCATGGAGTCCCGGACAGAGCTCTGTCGAAGAAACAGGCCATGACACCGGGGCAGTTCTTCGAACTTCAGAAAGAACGGATGGGCAAGGTGGAAACGCTGTCCTGGCAGTCCCTGGCCTGGTGGGGCAAAGGGAGCGTGGAATTTTCCCTGATTCAGCCCGGCGAGTTCGGAGAACCCCTGCTGACGGTGATTCCCAGAGAGACCCTGGAGGATGTGCACCTGCTCACCCTCCAGGTGGCGGAGGTCAGTGACAGCGGTCAGGTGACCTGGCAGGTGGAAACGGATGAACCATTGGGGAACCTGGAACCGGGTACCCGATACAACTACCCCATAAATCTGGAAGGGACGGCCCGGGCCACCGGCCTGTCCTATTACGACCGGAAGGGGTATCATCGGAAGATCCTCCAGCTCAGCGGAGAAGACGGCAGCCTGGTGGTGCGGGAGGAATAGGGAGGTGACAGTTGATGAAACGGATCGGTAAATTATGGACGGACCTGATACGGGCTCTGCTGCTGTGTCTGGTCCTGGTTCTGGGGTTGACGGCCGGGGGTTTTGCTGCTCCCCGGAAAACCGTCCTGGTCCACAATGTACAGGAAATGATGGAGGCCCTGGATGACCATACGGAAGTCATCCTGGCACCAGGCCGCTACAACCTGTCCACCTGGCTGGCCAGCACCGCTGCGGAGCAGGTGATCCACAGATTCCCATGGAATCCCCTCAGCCCTCCAGGCTTGTATATGGCCTATGAGGACCTGGAGCTGGCCGGATTCCAGGATCTCACCATCCGGGGCCAGGATACGGAGAAGATCACGGCAGAAATCGTAACAGAGGATCCCTATACTCCGGTGCTGCATTTCCGGAACTGTCAGAACTTCCGGCTGGCCCATCTCCGGGTCGGCCATTCCCTGCAGGCTGGCCGCTGCAGCGGAGCCGTACTGAAACTGGATCTGGTGCAGGACGCAAGGCTGGAAAATCTGGACCTGTACGGGTGCGGGACCTATGGGTACGAAGCCCTGGGCTGTGAAAGCGTTACCCTCCGGGACAGTGTGATCCGCAGCTGCACCTATGGCCTGATCAATGCCATCGAGTGCAGGGATATGAAGATCATCCAGACCCTGTTCAAAGACACCAGCACCAATCTCCCCCTTTTCGCCGTGGCCCAGTCCCGGCTGGAACTGATCGACTGTACCTTCAAGAATGTCCAGGGAAGGATCAATGATATGGACCTGGCAGGAGGAACCGTGAGCCAGATGGTTGAAAGGTAAAGAGAGCCGAAGAAGGGAGGGGGAACAATGGATGGATCCATTAAAAAACGTGCCGCCTGGGGACTGCTCGTTCTGTTGTTGGGAGCAGCTCCGGCTCTGGCCTGTGAACGGGACCTTCCCCACAGACATGAGTGGCCCGGCGGTGTCTCTGAACCCCGGCCCTTGGCCCCCGGTGCTCTTCGGTACCAGCTCCAGATCCTTCTGGCCAACCGGGAACAGTGGGACCGGGTCCCCAGATGGGAGGGCATGGTGAACCTTGCGGTGCTGGATATGGACTGGAACGGGCAGCTGGAAATCCTGGTCAATGCCGAAGGAGAGGGCAGGGAACAGGGCTATGAGGTACAGCCAGAGACCGGGAAACTGAAGAAAATCCCCGAACAGCAGTTGTACAGATCCCTGAACAATCTCCTGAGAGCTCCGGCCTGGTTCACCATCATGCCGGAAAAGCGGCAGGACTGGCTGCAAAAAGACCCCGCCCAGGTCATCCATATGCTGCGGGACAGCTATGAGAACTATGCGGGGCTCAAAGAAGGGTTTGGTTAAAAATACGCCGTCACGCTGGTCCCCAGGACCCACTCCCGGAAATCCCGGGTGAAGGGTCCTGCTTTTTTGTTCTGGAGCCGGAACCCTTCCAGGGCCCAGACCAGGCCGGGGACTACCACATAGTCCATCCGGATGCCCCAACCCCGGAACCCCTGACGCTGGAAAAATCCCGTATCCCCGTCCATGGTATGGTACAGGATGCTGGACTGGGGCTGGTCATAGTACCGGAGCCAGGTTTCCCAGGTGCCGCCCTTCCGTTCATCCAGTTCCCCATAGGTCACCGCAGCCACAAAGCCGGCTTTCCGTTCCCGGTATCCGTCCTGGCCATGGGAGCCTTTGGACCCCAGCAGTTCCAGGTCGAAAAGCCACCGGTCCCGGGGCTGGTATTCCAGCCGGGTGGTCCAGATCTGCTGCCGGTCGAACCCGGTGCCGCTGGCCCCCGGTTCCAGTCCCAGCTGCTGGAGGGCCGGCAGGCTGGCAGGCAGGGACTGGCGGGTCCGGAAATCCAGGAAGGCGGACCGGAGGTTCAGCTTTCCCAGCTGCTTTTCTTCCAGGGCAAACCAGCCGGTCTTCCGGTGCAGGTTGTCATTTCCGGTGGTCTGGCCGGCAAACAGGGTGATCCGGCCGCCTGGATCCGTATTCTTCCCAAAGCTGGTACGGATTCCGTCCACCCGTTTGTCGATGACATTCCCGTCCATGAGATACAGGTTGAACCGGCCCAGTTCCCATTTGGTGTGGCTGTTTTCGTGCTGGAGATAGGCCCGGGACAGGGTGGGATGGTGGTCCTGGGTGTGGTCCTTGTCGTTCCGTTTGTCTTCGATCATGAATTTCAGCTGGGTATCCTGGCTGGTGTGGACCACCGGGAAC
>NZ_FR902094.1:0-3103 GCF_000437815.1 Acidaminococcus sp. CAG:542 | reverse complement strand
CCAGCCGCAAGGCTGGTGGTGGGTTAGCAGCGACAGCTGCGTTTTTCTCAAGGGGACCCGTGCACCGGGTCCCTTCCTTCGCCCATTGACAATTGACCATTGACCATTGACAGCAACAAGGACGATTGTATCTTTTGTAATTTTTACAGATACAATCGTCCTTGTTGCAAATTTGTGGTATAATGAATACAATTTACACCAAACGGAGGGATACAATGGAACTGGAAATGGAATTCATCCGGAAAATGCCTTCTCCCCAGGAACTGAAGGTGGAACATCCTGTGGAGCCGGCCATTTATGAGACCAAACGGCGCCGGGATGGGGAGATCCGGGACATCCTCACCGGGAAGGACAACCGTTTTTTGCTGATCATCGGTCCCTGTTCTGCGGACAATGAGGACGCTGTGGTGGACTACTGCCACCGGTTGGCAGAAGTCCAGGAACAGGTGAAGGATACCCTGTACATCATTCCCCGGGTCTACACCAACAAGCCCCGGACCATTGGGGTGGGGTACAAAGGCATGGCCCACCAGCCCGACCCGGAAGGGAAGGAGGACATGCTGGCCGGGATCATCGCCTGCCGGAACATGCACATCCGGGTGATCCGGGAAACCGGCTTCACCTGTGCTGAAGAGATCCTTTACCCGGAAAACCACCGGTACCTGTCCGACCTGATTTCCTATGCGGCCATCGGGGCCCGGTCCGTGGAAGACCAGCTCCACCGGATGATGGCCAGCGGGGTGGGGATCCCGGTGGGGATGAAGAACCCCACTTCCGGGGACATTTCCGTTATGCTCAACTCCATTGCCGCCGCCCAGCATGAGCAGCAGTTCCTGTTCCGGGGCTGGGAAGTCCGGACCAAAGGGAACCCGCTGGCCCATGCCATCCTTCGGGGGTATGTGGACAAGTTCGGCAAGAGCCTGCCCAACTACCATTATGAAGACCTGGTCCGGCTCCACGAGGAATACGGGAAACGGGATCTGGTGAACCCGGCGGTGGTCATCGACGCCAACCACGCCAATTCCGGGAAAAAGTACCTGGAACAGATCCGGATCTCCAACGACGTGCTCTACAGCCGCCATATGAACCCGGACCTGAAAAAGATGGTGAAGGGCCTGATGATCGAAAGCTACATCGAAGACGGCAGCCAGAAAATCGGCGAAGGGGTCTACGGAAAATCCATCACCGATCCCTGCCTGGGCTGGGCCAAAACCAAAGATCTGATTTTGGAACTGGCCGGCCGGGTGGATTATTGAGAAACAGGGAGGAAGTACCATGCTGAAACAGATTTCGCTTTTTGCAGCCAACCATAAAGGGGCTCTGGGGAAGATCACCAACGACCTGGCCCGGGAGAACATCAACATCTACACCATGCTGGCCACCGACAGCGCCGAATTTGGCATCATCCGGCTGATCGTGGACAATCCGGACAAGGCCCTGGAGGTGCTCCAGAAAGCCGGCTACCAGTGCCGGATCGACTATGTGCTGGCTGTGGACATGGGCAGCGACCAACCCGGGACCCTGGACAAGATCCTGACCCATCTGAAAGACGCCAACGTGTTCGTCCGGTACCTGTACATCTCCTTCGACCGGAAAACCTCCAGCCCTATTGTGGTGCTGAAAACCGACGAACCCGAAACTGAAACCTTCCTCCAGGGAAAAGGGTATACCCTGCTGGACCGGTTCTGAGGGAACAGGGCAGGGGTTGCTTTTCCGTCTTACGCAGAAGGAGACCATCTGCCGGAGGCAGATGCTTCTGAAGGGAAACGCAGCCAGGGGCTGCTAACAGGCCCGCCCGTCCCGGCCTCCGGTTTTTATCCGTTCCCAGGAAACCGCCCCGGTGGGTTCCCTCCTGCCGCTAGAGACTAGAGACTAGTGACTGTCAGCTCATGACCATCCGCCTCCGGCAGATGGTCTCCTTCTGCGTGAGACGGAAAAGCGTCCCTGCCCCTTTTCCCAATTTCCTCCGAAAAAATCCTCCCTGCCGTCTCTTATACAGTGTAAGGAGGCGATGACATGGAAGCAATCAAACGGCAGGAAGTTCTGGAACTGGCCCGCAGGGCCCGTGGGCACATCCGGAAAATTTACCTGCACTGGACGGCTGGAACCTATGACCAGCTGTTCCCGGACTATCACCTTCTGGTCCGGGGGGACGGGAGCCTGGTAACCAGTACCCGGGACTGGACCCGGATCCTCCCCCACACCTGGAACCGGAATACCGGTGCCCTGGGCATTGCCCTGTGCTGTGCCAAAGATGCCATGCTCTACGCAGACGGCACCTTCGACCTGGGGGATTATCCCCCCACTCCCCTGCAGGTGGAAAGCACTTCCATCCTGCTGGCCACCCTGTCAGATGTCTGGAAACTCCCTCTGGAGCCTGCCCAGATCATGACCCATGCAGAGGCTGCCGACCTGGACGGTTACGGGCCAAGCATGGCCGGGACGCCCGCTTTTGAACGGTGGGATCTGTGGAAGCTGAAAGACTATGACGGAGTATGGCGCAGCGGCGGGGCGGTGCTCCGGGGGAAGGGACTGTATTATCAGTGGGTGAAGCGGGTAAAAGGTGGGTTCATCGTTTGTCGTTCATCGTGAGTCGTTATGGAAGGAACCCGTACCCGGGTTCCTGTGAATGAGATGCTTCTGAAGGGAAACGCAGCCAGGGGCTGCTAACCCACCACCATTGCGCAAGCGCAACGGTCCCCCGCCCTTGTAAAGGGCGGATAGTGGGTACGCGGGCTTACGCCCTGGCACCCACATAAAGCAATGGACCGTTAGGCCGCATACCTATATACAGCAATGGGCGTCAGCCCGAGCGTATATCCGCCCTTTGCAAGGGCGGGGGACCGTTGCGCTTGCGCAATGGTGGTGGGTTAGCAGCCCCCAGGGGCTGCGTTTCCCTTCAGAAGCATCTGCCTCCGGCAGATGGTCTCCATCGGCTAGTGACCAGTGACTAGTGACTGGCCCGGCCCTGCCGGGCCCCGCCCCCTTACACCCTGTGATGCAACCTTATCCTGACAATCCAAAGGAGGAATGAAAATGGCAATCCAAAAGAACCTTACCGCAGTGACCCTGCAGCTGGAAATCAGCAACGGGGTGGACAAAA
>NZ_FR902093.1:14011-15104 GCF_000437815.1 Acidaminococcus sp. CAG:542 | reverse complement strand
ATTCATTTTACCGAGAACTATTTTACACTAAGGCTGCATGGACAGCAGCACTGTCAACGGTCATCTGTCAACCGCCCTTCTTCTCACTGTCTCAGCAGCAGCACGCTCCCCAGCACAATCAGGCTGCCGCCCACCCAGGAATACCCAGTCAGGACTTCGCCCCAGAGCAGAGCTCCCGCCAGGATATGGAACAGGATGCCGGTATACATGAGAAAGTTCACCATAGTAGGATGGATGTGGGTGCACCCCCAGGTGAGACACACCTGCCCCATCAGGGCGGACAGGGCCATTTCCAGGATCCATCCCCATTCGGCCCCTGTCGGCAGGGTCCACCGGTCCATACCCATGAGCAGCAGGCCCCCCAGAGCACTGTACAGCTGGAAGTAAAACACCAGTTCCGTCTGGGTATGCCCGCCCCGTTCCGTCATGATCCCGATGCACACATAGGCACAGGCGGCAAAAAAGGCGGACAGGATCCCAAAGACCGCGAACAGATTGAAGGAATGGTAATTCCACACCTGGAGGACAATGGCCGCCCCCAGGGCAATCATTCCCAGCCAGGGCACCGCCCGTTTCTGAAGCTTCCCCTTCAGGAACACCGGGGACAGCAGGCACATGAAAAAGGCGGAAAGCTGGGTCAGGATCTCTGCATCCCCCAGGGTCAGTCCGTTGAGACAATAGAAGAAAAACAGCAGACAGGCACAGCCGAACAGTCCCCGGAGATGGAGCAGCAAATGGTCTTTTCCGGAAAACACCGGACGGGATTCCATCCGGGCCATAAAGGGCAGCAGCAGAAGCCCGATCACGCCCCGGAAGAACGTGATTTCCCCGGTCCCCAGATGGATCAGTTTTTTGGCCCCCACATCCATGGTGGTGAAGAACACCGCCGCCAGGATGGAAGCCAGAATGCCTTTTTTTGCCGTAGACAATGTCACCATGCTTTCCCCCAGTTCTCTTCGTTTCTTTTTAGTGTACAAAAGGGACTGTAGCATGAGCAACAGCCCTTGTCAACTGTCAACGGCCAAATGAGGCCAGCAAAGCTGACGTTGGATAATGGCAACAGTTGTATCAATCGTTTTCGTAGGGGCGGCAG
>NZ_FR902093.1:1479-13925 GCF_000437815.1 Acidaminococcus sp. CAG:542 | reverse complement strand
CGGGCCTGCGCCCCCTACAGTTTATGCTGTTTCAAAATCAATTTGCAAAATTGATTTCCAGCGGCCGCTGAAAAAAAAGGGGCATGTGTGAGTTTTTCACACATGCCCCCCTTATCTTATTTCTTTTCTGCCGCTGCCTTGGCGTCGGCAATGATCTTTTCCGCCAGTCTGGGCGGCACATCTTCATAATGGTCGAATTTCATTTCAAAGGTCCCGGTCCCCTGTGTCAGTGCCCGGAGATCCACTGCATAATCCAGGATTTCCGCATAGGGCACCTGTGCCTTGACCACAGCCCGGCCGTCTTCTGCAGACTGCATCCCCAGGATCCGTCCCCGTTTGCTGTTCAGGTCGGAGATGATATCCCCGGTCATCCGTTCATCACAATACACATCCAGGTTGTAATAGGGTTCCATCAGTACCGGTTTGGACAGTTCCGCCGCTTTCTGGAACGCCATGTGGGATGCCACTTTGAAGGCCATTTCCGAAGAGTCCACCGTATGGTAGGAACCATCCAGCAGGGTGATCTTCAAATCCACCACCGGGTATCCTGCCAGGATCCCGTGTTCCATGGATTCCTTCATGCCCTTTTCCACTGCCGGGATATACTGCCGGGGCACGGCGCCGCCAAAGATCTTGTCCTCGAACACGAACCCGGATCCCGGAGGCAGGGGTTCCATCTTGATGACCACATGGCCGTACTGCCCGTGGCCGCCGGTCTGTTTCTTGTATTTGCCTTCCACTTCCGCAGAACCCCGGATGGTTTCCCTGTATTCCACCATGGGCGGTTTCAGCACGGCATCCACCCCGAATTTCCGTTTCATCCGCTCCATCAGGATATCCAGATGCTGGTCCCCCATGCCGCTGATCAGGGTTTCCTTGGTCACCGGGTTCCGGCTGACGATGAAGGTGGGATCTTCATCCATCAGTTTGTTCAGGGCCGATGCGATCTTGTCTTCGTCCCCCTTCTTTTTGGGAGCGATGGCCCGGCTGTACATGGGCAGCGGATATTCAATGGGAGCGAACTGCACCGGTGTCTCTTTGGCGCTCAGGGTATCCCCGGTCATGGTGAACTGGAGACGGGAAATCACTCCGATATCCCCGGCAGGGATCTGTTTCATGGGGATCTGGTTCTTGCCCCGGAGGGTGCAGATGGTCCCCACTTTTTCCACTTCATCCCGGCTGGCGTTGTACACGGAGCTGTCGGCTTTGATGACCCCGGAGAACACTCGGACGAAACTCATCCGGCCCACAAAGGGATCGGAGGTGGTCTTGAACACCAGGGCCGCCAGCGGGGCGTTGGAATCCCGCCGTTCCACTTCACCATTCTTCAGGTTGGTCACATGGTATTCGTTCAGGATGGCCGGGAAGGTGTAGTCCACAATGGCGGACAGGGTCCGGCCCAGTCCGATGTTCTTGAAGGCGGAGCCGCAAAGCACCGGGAAGATGATGCCCTGCCGGATGCCCTTCACCAGACAGCTCATCACTTCTTCATCGGAAATGGGTTCCCCTTCCAGATACCGTTCCATGATTTCATCATCGGCTTCGACCGCCGCTTCCACCATTTTGTCATGGGCATCCTGGACCCATTCCTTCAGATCAGCAGGGACCTCGATTTCGTCGGCCCCGTTGCCGTTGCCCCGGTAGGCCTTCTGGTTGAACACGTCGATGACCCCGCAGAAATCCGCTTCCTTGCCCAAAGGCAGTTCCAGAGGCAGGATCCGTTTCCCGATCTTGGCCCGGAGATTGTCCAGGATATTGTCGTAATCAGCGTTTTCCCGATCCATTTTGTTCACGAAGATCAGCCGGGGCAGACCTGCTTCTTCCGCCAGCTTCCAGCACTGTTCCGTCCCGATCTGGACCCCGCTGGTGGCGCTGACCACGATCAGCACGCTGTCCACCGCCCGGAAGGCCCCTTTCACTTCCGCCACGAAATCCGCAAACCCCGGGGTATCGATGAAGTTGATCTTCACATCCCGCCATTCCACCGGTGCCAGGGTGGCGCTGACAGAAACCCCTCTTTTGATTTCTTCCGGTTCAAAGTCCGTAGTGGTCTGGCCGTCTTCCACCTTGCACATCCGGCTGATGGCCCCGCTGCGGTAGAGCAGAGCTTCCGTCAGGGAAGTGGTGCCTGCGCCTCCATGACCTACGATTGCCACGTTTCTGATTTTATCACCTGTATACTCTTTCACTGTACAGCCCCCTTTGTTCCGTATGGTGCAGGAGGTACCGCTGCCGAAACAGGGTCCTCAACAAGTCTGATGGTACTCTTTTTCGGGGAAAGACAGCCTTTTTCCTGCTTTTTACAGAAAACTTTTGAAATTCTCCCAAAAGAAAAAGGAATGTGTAACGATAGATACACATTCCTTCTGCAGCTCTTTCTCAGGCCCGACGTTTCCGGTACCGGCTGTACAGCAGCGTTCCGTAGACCAGGAGCACCAGAGTCACCAGGATGGCCAGCCGGTCCATATGCTGGCGGAAATGGACGATGTCGTGGCCCACCACCACTTCCAGGGCCGTGGAGGGCAGTTTCCCGATAAAGGTGGCAATCACATAGTCCCGGAACTTCATCCGGCTGATGGCTCCCAAGCAGGTGAGGATCCCGGAAGGGAAATAGGGCAGGGTCCGTGCCAGTGCCATGGCCACCAGGCCGTTTTCACTGCTCATCTCGTCCAGTTTCTGGAGATTGTTGCTTTTGGCAATGACGGTTTCCGCTGTGGACCGGAGGAAATACCGCATAATGAGGAAACTGAGAATCACCCCCACGCTTTCCGCGGACCAGGATACCAGGATCCCCACCGGCAGCCCGAACACCACCCCATTGGCCGTAGACAGGAAAATGGAGGGAAGACAGCCGGCGGCGTTGATGAACACATCCAGCAGGAAACTGATGACTACGGCCCAGGGGCCGAAGGAGCGGAGAAAGTCCACGGTTTCCTGGATGTTCCCACCCCGGGCCAGGTGGACGATCTGGTGATAGAATCCGGGGTCCAGAAAATGGATCAGGACCAGGACCCCCAACAGCCCGGCAAAAGCCAGAAGTTTGAAAGTCCGTTCCGAACAGCGGTCTTGGGCAGGATATTGCGGTTGTGATTGTACAGGTGCTTCCATGATACGGCTCCTTATGACAAAATCAATGAAAGGTCAATAGTGGATTTTATTTATTATAGCCGGAACTTGTTACAGAAATGAAAACTGCATGTAAAGAAAGGTGAAAGAAGGGGGCCGCTGACAGCGAGGGGAGCTGCACGCAACGTGCAGCTCCACCTTATGCATTGAATATCCTCTCGAACCGTCCGTCGAACTGGGTGGTGGCAGCGGCGCGGATCACTTCCTGGGCCGTGTCCGGGTCTCCCATGGCCCACTGGGCCGCTTTCCGGGCTTCCACCAGGGTATCCGTATCCCGGAGGATGTCCGCTATGTACAGGTCGCTGAGGCCGTGCTGGCGCAGGCCGAAGAACTGGCCGGCCCCCCGGAGTTCCAGATCCTTTTCCGCCAGCAGGAACCCGTCGCTGCAGCTGCGCATGATCTGGAGCCGTTCCAGGGTCACCGGATTGGTGGAAGCGGTAAGCAGCACGCAGTAGGACTGGGCGCTGCCCCGTCCTACCCGGCCCCGGAGCTGGTGCATCTGGGCCAGGCCGAACCGGTCCGCTCCCTCGATGACCATCAGTGTGGCATTGGGCACGTTCACCCCCACTTCCACCACCGTAGTGGTGATCAGCACCTTGGTTTCGTTCCGGGCGAAACTTTCCATCACCGCATCCTTTTCTTCCGGCTTCAGACGGCCGTGGAGGAGCCCGCAGGGGATCCCCTTCAGATAGGTGGAAGTCAGTTCCTCGTAGAGTTCTTCCGCCGCCTTGGCGTCCACCCCTTCGCTTTCCTCGATCAGGGGGCACACCACATAGGCCTGGTGGCCTTCCTGGATCTGATGGACCATCCCCTGGTACACTGCCGGCCGTTTGTCCTCGGTGTAGCACAGGGTCCGGACCGGTTTCCGTCCCGGGGGCATTCCTTTCATCAGGGACACGTCCAGGTCCCCGTACACGGTGAGAGCCAGAGTCCGGGGAATCGGGGTGGCGGTCATCACCAGCACATGGGGCGCATACTGGCTCTTGGCCTGGAGTTTGGCCCGCTGGGCCACCCCGAACCGGTGCTGTTCGTCCGTAATGGCCAGGGCCAGGGAATGGAACACCACCTTGTCCTGGATCAGGGCGTAGGTCCCCACCACTGCCTGGATGGAGCCGTCTGCCAGGCCTTCCAGCACCTGACGGCGTTTTTTGGCAGTCAGGCCTCCGGTCAAAAGGGCCGTCCGGATTCCGGCCGGTTCCAGCACCTTCTGCATTTCCTGGTAATGCTGTTCCGCCAGGATCTCTGTAGGAGCCATGAGACAGCCTTGGTAGCCGTTTTCCACTGCTTTGGCCAGGGCCAGAAGGGCCAGGGCCGTCTTCCCGGAGCCTACATCCCCCTGGACCAGCCGGTTCATGGGTTCCGGGCTCTGCATGTCGTCGTCGATTTCCTGCCAGGCTTTTTTCTGGCTGTCGGTAAGCGCAAAGCCCAGACCTTCCCGTACCTTCTGCACCAGCTCTCCGGACCGGGCCATCTTGATGCCCCGGCTGTCCTTCTTGATTTCCACCCGGTGATGGAGCAGCCCGCACTGGAGAAAGAACAGCTCTTCAAAAATCAGCCGCTGCCGGGCCTTTTCCAGCAGTTCCGGACTTTTGGGAAAGTGAATGTTCTCCAGGGCTTCCAGCCGGGGCAGGAAATGCTTGGCCTGGAGGATCTTTTCCGGCAGGCACTCCGGCAGTTCCTTCCGGGCCAGGGCCAGAGCCTGGCGCACCGCCCCCCGGACCTGGTTCTGGGTCAGGCTGCCGGTCAGGGCATAAGTGGGCAGGATGCCGGGGGCCTCCGCCTTTTCATCCTTTACATGGGACAGACTGGCGCTGGTGACACTTTTGGCGGTGCGGCCCAGGTTCACCTTGCCGATGACCAGCACCTCATCTCCGGTATGGTACACCCGGGTCATGTAGGTCTGTGCCCCGAACAGGACGATTTCCGCAAAGCCCGTGCCGTCCCCCAGGGTAATGGTGGCGTATTTCATGTTCCGGGCACTCCGCCGGTTGTTCAGCCGGACGATGGTCCCCCGGAACAGCTGCATTTCCCCACCGGTGGTCAGTTCTCCGATGGTCCGGATGTGGGAATAATCCAGATAGCAGCCCTGCCGGGGAAAATGATTCAGCAGGTCGCCGATGGTCTCTACGTTGATATTTGCGAATTCCAGGGCCTTTTTGGGCCCGATGCCTTTGAGTTTGCTTACAGGTTCCTGCCACCACATGGTCATTTTCTCCTTTTCTCATGGTTTTCTACTTGCAATTATAATCCAATTTGTGTTAAAATAGCTACATTGAGTTTTAAAAATAAAGCATTGCCTTATAACTTGAAGGAGGTGGGACCATGGCATGCATCTGTGAAATCTGCAACAAAGGTGAGCTGTCCGGCAACAACGTCAGCCATTCCAATAGACATGTAAAACGTTCTTGGAAACCTAACGTTCAAAAGGTTAAAGCGGTGGTAGACGGTGAAGTGAAGAGCATCAACGTGTGCACTCGCTGCTTACGTTCCGGCAAGGTAACCCGCGCCATCTAAGCTATAGGTTACAACATAAAAAAGCTGACTGCTTCGGCAGCCAGCTTTTTTGTTTCTCTCTACAGCTTCGCCCCGCAGAAGGGGCAAAAGGCCACGTTTTTGGGCAGCGCTGCATGACACTGGGGACAAATCCGCTGATCCAGGTAAGCCTGGGCCTTTTCCTCGAACAGGGCCACAAATTTATCCGTTTCCCGGTTCTGGGGCTTCAGGCTGTACACTTCCATGCGTTTTTTGTGGATGTCCACGATTACATTGCAGCCCTGTTCCAAAGGCTGTACGGCAAAAACGATTTCCTTCCGTTTGGGTTTCCCGAAAAGGAAGGATTTTTCTTCCGACACCAGGGAGCCGTTCAGCAGCATCCCGGCATCATCCTCTTTTTCGATTTCCACTTCCATTTCCCGGCATACCTGAAGCCCCAGTTCCCAGGCCACTGCCGGTGCCAGGTTGTAGACCTGTTCCACAAAACTTCCGCCGCTGCCGTTTACTTTCATGGTTCCTTCCCCCTCAGTTCAGGGTAATGGTCAGGACAATGTCCTTACCGGCCGCCACCGGTCCTGACTGTGCCTTTTCCATCTTCCCCACCTTATCCCCATTGGTGATCACCATGGGGGTAGTCAGATTGCAGCCGCAGCTTCCCAGTTTCTCCCGGTCGAATTCGATCAGAGGCTGGCCGGCCTTTACCTTGTCCCCGGTTTTAACCAGGGCCTTGAAGCCCGCCCCATTCTGGGCCACCGTATTGAGTCCCACATGGAGCAGGATTTCCAGTCCGTGGCCTTCCGTGAGGGCAATGGCATGGGCCGTATCCGGCACATAGGAAATGGTTCCGTCACAGGGGGCTGCCAGCCGTCCTTCTTCCGGCCGTACCGCCACCCCGTCTCCCAGCATTTTCTGGGCAAAAGCCTTGTCCGGCACCTGATCCAGGGACACCAGTTCCCCGGTCAAAGGAGCCAGCAAGGTCACTTTCGTCTTTCTGAAAAACAATCCCATAGTATGATCTCCTTGTTTCCTGTGTGTACCATATTATTGTAACATGAAAAAAGGGGTGCTGCACAGCAGCACCCTTTTTTCTTATTTCAAGCAGGCTTTCCGGGACAGGTTCAGCCGTCCTTTGGAGTCGATTTCCACCAGCTTCACGACGATTTCGTCGCCTACGCTGACTACATCTTCCACTTTTTCCACCCGTTCCTTGGCCAGCTGGGAAATGTGCACCAGCCCTTCCCGGCCGGGCATGAATTCCACAAAGGCCCCGAAGTTCATGATCCGGGTGACTTTGCCGGTGTACACCTTGCCCACTTCCGGTTCTGCCGTGATGTCCTGGATGGTCTTGATGGCCGCATCGGCGGATGCGCTGTCGGCGGCGGCAATGTACACGGTACCGTCATCGTTGATGTCGATCTGGGCACCGGTATCTTCCACGATCTTCTTGATCACCTTGCCCCCAGGTCCGATGATGTCTTTGATCTTCTCCGGGTTCACCTTAATGGTGGTGATCTTGGGTGCGTATTTCTTCAGCTGCTTCCGGGGTTCGGAGATGCATTCCAGCATCTTGCCCAGGATGAAGGCACGGCCTTTCTTGGCCTGGGCCAGGGCCGCCTGGAGGATGTCTTTGGTCAGGCCGTCCACCTTGATGTCCATCTGGATGGCGGTGATACCCTTGGAGGTACCAGCTACCTTGAAGTCCATATCCCCGTTGGCGTCTTCCAGGCCCTGGATATCGGTAAGGATGGTGAAGTTTTCTCCTTCCTTCACCAGGCCCATGGCCACCCCGGATACCGGAGCTTTAATGGGCACGCCGGCATCCATCAGGGACAGGGTGCTGGCACAGGTGCTGGCCATGGAGGAAGAACCGTTGGATTCCAGCACTTCAGAAACCAGCCGGATGGTATAGGGGAATTCCTCTTCCGAAGGAATCACCGGCAGGAGAGCCCGTTCCGCCAGCGCCCCGTGACCGATTTCCCGACGGCCCGGGCTGCGCAGAGGTTTGGTTTCGCCCACACTGTAAGGC
This sequence comes from Acidaminococcus sp. CAG:542, assembly GCF_000437815.1. Lineage (NCBI taxonomy): Bacteria > Bacillati > Bacillota > Negativicutes > Acidaminococcales > Acidaminococcaceae > Acidaminococcus > Acidaminococcus sp. CAG:542. Next base: position 6,280 of record NZ_FR902093.1, on the reverse strand, counting down.
GGGAAGTTGTAATGGTGGATGTACCGTTTCTGGATGTCCCCGGCCAGGGTTTCCAGGTTCTGGGCTTCCCGGAGCGGAGCCAGGGCCAGGCAGTTGAGCACCTGGGTCTGTCCCCGGGTGAACAGGCTGCAGCCGTGAGGACGGGCCAGGAGCCCCACTTCACAGCTGATGGGACGGACTTCATCCAGGGCACGGCCGTCCGGACGGATCTTGTCCACGGTGATGATGTGCCGGAACACCCGTTTCACCAGTTTGGCCACCACATGGGCAATATCGATTTCATTGTCCGGATACAGTTCCGTAAAGTGGGCCAGGATTTCCTCCTTGGCTTCGCTGACCATTTTGTCCCGGTGCAGCTTGTCCGGATCCATCAGGGCATCGTGGATCTTGGGTTCCCCATAGGCTTCGATTTCCTGGGCCAGTTCTGCGGGGGGAGTGTAGACTTCGAAGTCCATTTTGGGCTTGCCCACTTCGGCCTGGATCTTTTCCTGGAATTCCACCAGTTTCTTGATTTCGCCGTGCGCAAACCAGATGGCATCCAGCATCACTTCTTCAGAAACTTCCTTGGCGCCGGCTTCCACCATCAGGATGGCGTCTTTGGTACCGGCCACTGCCAGGTTCAGTTCGCTGACCTTGGCCTGTTCCACAGTGGGTTCCACAATGAACTGGCCATCGATGAGGCCTACCCGGACCCCGGCGATGGGGCCTTCAAAGGGGATATCAGAAATGGACAGGGCACAGGAAGCGCCGATCATGGCCGGAATGTCCGGGGCATTGTCCGGATCCACGGAAACTGCCGTGCACACGATCTGTACATCGTTGTGGTAGCCGTCCGGGAACATAGGCCGAATGGGCCGGTCGATGAGCCGGGACGTGAGGATGGCCGTTTCTGCCGGCCGCCCTTCTCTCCGCAGGAACCCGCCGGGGATCTTGCCCACTGCGTACATCTTTTCTTCGAAATCCACTGTCAGCGGGAAGAAATCCACCCCTTCCCTGGGGGTATCGGTACCCGTCACAGCCACCACTACAGCCGTTTCGCCGTAGCGGACCAGAACAGCGCCATTGGCCTGTTTGGCAATCTTCCCCGTTTCAATGGTAAGGGTCCGACCTCCAAAATCCGTGCTAAAACTATGCATCCTCTGCATCCTCCTTATGTTTCACTCTTGACATTATGGGTAGATTATACTACACCAGCGGGGAAAAAGCTATAAAAAAGAGGGCTTTGCCCTCTTTTGTCAATTGTCAACAGTCAATTGTCAATGGCTAAATGATAAAATTTGCCAAAGCAAATTTTTGAATATGGTATACCAACCTTTTCAAAGAATACTTGTTTCCTCATCAAATATCCTATGGATTGCCAAATAAAAAAGAACCCGTCCAACAAGGCGGGTTCTTTTCTCTGGCAATTGACCATTGACAGGGCCATTGTGCTGCGAAACAGCACCTTATTTATTCTCTTCCTTCTCCAAAGCATCCTTCAGGGTATGCCAGGCCAGGACGGCGCATTTTACCCGGGCGGGCATGTTGGAGATATTTTTCAGGGCGATGGCGTCGTCCAGTTCTTCCAGTTTCCCGTCATCGGTTTCTTCCCGCTTGATCATGGCCAGGAACAGATCCACCAGACGGAGGGCTTCCTTGACGGATTTCCCCCGGATCAGGTCGATCATGATATCCGTGGAGGCCTGGCTGATGGCGCAGCCGTGGCCGGTGTAGGCGGCATCTTTGATGATCCCGTCCTGGATATCCGCCTGGAGGGTAATGTCATCCCCGCAGCTGGGGTTGTGGCCGTGTTCCTGGAGATTGTGGGGATCCAGCTCATGTTTGTTGGCCTGGTCCTGGTTGTGCTCCAGAATAATGTCAGAGTACAGTTGGTTCATGTCTTCCATTATCATTCACCTGTTTCCATCAATCTTTGAAGCCCATGACTTTCCGGACTTCCGGCAGTTTGGACAGGAAGTAATCCACTTCTTCCAGGGTATTGTAGATATAGAAGCTGACCCGGTTGGAAGCTTCCACATGGAGATGAGCTCCCAGAGGCTGGGCACAGTGGTGGCCGCTGCGGATGGCAATGCCGAAGCTGTCCAGGATGGTAGCCGCATCGTGGGGATGGACCCCGTCGATGGTGAAGGAGATCACCCCTGTCTTTTCCTTGGGATCGGTGCTGCCGATAATGTGGATGTGGGGCATTTTCAGCATCCCTGCCAGGCACCGGTCGGTCAGCTCCCGTTCGTGTTCTTCCACCTTATCCATGCCGATGTCATCCAGGTAGTCGATGGCCGCATGGAGGGCCACGGCTCCTTCCACGTTCTGGGACCCGGCTTCGAACTTGTAGGGCAGTTCATTGAAGCTGGTGGTCTGTTCCTGGACGTATTCGATCATGTCCCCACCCAGCAGGAAAGGTTCCATTTCTTCCAGCAGAGCCTTTTTCCCGTACACCACACCGGTGCCGGTGGAACCCAGCATCTTGTGGCCGGAGAATACATAAAAGTCGCAGTCCAGATCCTGGACATCGGTCTTCATGTGAGGAGTGGACTGAGCCCCGTCCACAATGGCAATGGCCCCCACTTTGTGGGCCCGTTCCACCACTTCCTTCACCGGCCGCACCATGCCCAGCACGTTGCTCACCGCAGCAAAGGAAACAATCTTGGTCCGTTCATCGATCTTGGCCAGATCCTCTTCCGTAAAGTGCCCGGTTTCATCCAGGTACATGTAAACCAGTTCCGCTCCGGTCTTCCGGCAGGCTCTCTGCCAGGGCACCAGGTTGGAATGGTGTTCGGAAATGGGGATCACCACTTTATCCCCCGGTTTCAGATGGGTTTCCCCGTAGCTCCGGGCAATCAGGTTCAGCCCTTCGGTGGAGTTCCGCACAAAGATCACTTCTTCGAAGTGCTTGGCGTTGATGAACTTCCGGACTGCTTCCCGGGCCTGATCATACAGTTCCCCGGCTTCGATGGACAGCACATGGGCCCCCCGGTGAGGGTTCCCGTTGTGATGTTCCAGCAGATCCACCATGGCGTGGATCACCTGATAGGGCTTCTGGGTGGTGGCTGCATTGTCCAGGTACACCAGAGGATGTCCATTGTGGACTTTAGTCAAGATGGGGAAATCTCTGCGTACATTTATCATGGCAATTTCCTTTCTGGTGGCAGAACTGCATCTTCGTCCGTACAGCCTGGAGCGCCTTGTTTTCCAGTGTTTCATCTCCCAGCTGGTCGATGACAGGACGGATGTTGCTTTCCACGATGATCAGCTGGGCCCCGGCTTCATTGAAGCCCCGGCTCATGAGATAGAACAGCATGTCCTGGTCGATCTGGCCGGAACTGGAAGCATGGTTGCCCACCACATCGTCCTCCTTGCACAACAGCAGAGGCACGGAAATGGAGTGGACGCCTTTGTTCAGCAGCAGGCACACGTCAGATTCGTTGCCCACCGCCTTCTTGCCGCCCCGGAGGAAGTCGATGGTCCCCCGGAAATATTTCCTGCTGGTGCCCATAAGGGCCCCGGTGGTCAGGATATCCGTATCGGTCTTGCAGCCCTTGTTGGGCACCCAGTAGGAGTAGTCGAACAGCTGATCATCGCTGCCCAGATACATGGAAGCGCTCTTGAACCGGGCTTCATCATGATCCAGGTCCGTGCGGACATACACCAGGTTCTGATGGCCCCCCACTTCGGCGCTGACGAACTTCACCTGGGATTCTTTCCCTTCCCGGGTCAGCCGCTGGTCGATGTGCCGGACCTTCTCCCCATGGATTTGGACCTTGCTGATGGTAACCTGGGCGCCGTCTCCGGCTTCCACAAACTGGAGCAGGTTCACCAGCCCGTTTTCTCCGTCACCGTCAAACAGTTCATACACATGGAGACGGCTGTTCTTCCCGGCCTGGATCTTCAGCTGGCCCACCAGGCGGGGCACATCCTCGGTGACTGTGTAGGTGACCCATACAGAGGCTTCTTCCCCATCGGCCACCGTAACGCTGCAGTTCACATTGCCGCCTTTTTGGGCTTCTGCCAGGGCTTCCCGGCTGGCTCCCTGGAAATCTCCCAGATCCGGCAGCCGGTTTCCCTCATAGGTTTCCACCTGGACGTTCCCTTCCTGGCGCACCGCCAGTTCCACCGGTTTCAGGTCCTGGGCCGCCAGGGGATCCAGTTCCAGATGGTTCACTTTCATCCACCGGAAGGTGGGACGCGGAAGTTCATTGAATTGTTCTTTGGTCATAATCTCCGCCTCCCTTTTACATGGAACCTTTCAGTTCCAGATTGATCAGATTGTTCATTTCTACAGCATATTCCAGAGGCAGGGCCTTGGAAACAGGGTCCACAAAGCCCCGTACCAGCATGGCCCGGGCTTCGTCCTCACTAAGGCCCCGGCTCATCAGGTAGAAGATGGCTTCGTCAGAGATCCGGCCGATCTTGGCTTCATGGCCCAGGTCCACATTGTCGTTCTTGATCACAATGGCCGGAATGGTATCGGACTGGGACTGTTCATCCAGCATCAGGGATTCGCAGCTTACGTTGGATTTGGACCCTTCGGCACATTCGTTGATCACCACGCTGCCCCGGTAGATGCACACCCCGCCGTCCTTGGAAATGGACTTGGAGTTAATGTTGCTGGTGGTGTGGGGAGCATTGTGGACCACCTTGGACCCGGTGTCCAGGTACTGACCCTTGCCGGCAAAGGTGACCCCGGTGAATTCACAGTGGGCCCCTTCCCCGTTGAGGATGCTCATGGGGTACAGGCAGGAGGTGTGGGACCCGAAGGACCCGGTGACCCAGTTGATGGTACCGGTTTTCCCTCCAATGGCCC
>NZ_FR902093.1:233-1452 GCF_000437815.1 Acidaminococcus sp. CAG:542 | reverse complement strand
TACAATGGCCCGTTTGGTGTTCATGTTGTACATGTTCTTGGACCAGTTTTCAATGGTGGAATAGGTCAGGGTGGCGTCATCCCCGATGAACAGTTCCACCGCCCCGGCGTGGAGGTTGGCCACGTTGTACTTGGGGGCGGAGCAGCCTTCGATGAAATGGACCTTGGCGCCCTTTTCCACAATGATCATGGTATGTTCGAACTGACCGGCTCCCGGTGCGTTCAGCCGGAAATAGCTCTGGAGGGGAATGGACACGTCCACCCCTTCCGGCACGTACACAAAGGATCCGCCGGACCATACTGCCCCATGGAGGGCGGCGAACTTGTGGTCCGTGGGAGGAATCAGCTTCATGAAATGCTTCCGGACAATGTCTTCATATTTTTTCACAGCCGTATCGAAGTCGGTGTAGATGACACCCTGCTTTACCAGTTCGTCCTGGATGCTGTGGTACACCACTTCGGAGTCATACTGGGCTCCCACCCCGGCCAGGGAGGTCTTTTCCGCTTCCGGGATTCCCAGACGGTCAAAGGTGTCCTTGATGTCTTCCGGCAGATCGTTCCAGTTGGCACTCATCCGGGCATTGGGGCGTACGTAAGTGACGATGTTGGCCATATCCAGGCCGCTGATGTCCGGACCCCATTCCGGGTAGGGGATCTGATAGTACAGATCCAGGGATTTCAGACGGGCATCCAGCATCCACTTGGGTTCATTCTTCTTGGAAGAAATCTCCCGGACCACATCAGGAGTCAGGCCGGCTTCCGTCTTGTATTCGTGGTTGGAGTCCTTCTTGAAATCATACATATTGCTGAAATCCGTCAGGGCGTCAATGGTCTTCCGTTCCTTCTGGAGTTTCTGTTCGTCAGCCGCGGTTTCCCGGGCCAGCGTATCTTTTTTCTCTTCCGTCATTCTGCTCACCCGCCTGTTATTTCTTGTAAGCGTCGTAGCCGTTGGCTTCGATTTCCCCGATCAGGGAAGCATCGCCGGTCTTGACGATCCGGCCGTTGATCAGCACATGGACCACATCCGGATGGAGCTTCTGGAGGATTTCGCTGTGGTGGGTGATGATCAACAGGGAGTTGTTTTCGTCATGATACTTGTTTACAGCCTGGGAAACGATCCGTACCGCATCCACGTCCAGACCGGAGTCGATTTCATCCAGCAGGGTCAGTTTCGGTTCCAGCATGCACATCTGGAGAATTTCATTTTTCTTCCGTTCCCC
>NZ_FR902093.1:0-140 GCF_000437815.1 Acidaminococcus sp. CAG:542 | reverse complement strand
CCATTTCCTGATGGAGTTTTTTCCGGAAGGGCATGATCCGCTGTTTTTCCCCGGAAATGGTGCCCTTGGCATTGCGGATGAAGTTTTCCACAGTGATCCCCTGGACGGAGATGGGAGCCTGGAAGGCCATGAAGATCCCG
>NZ_FR902092.1:24026-31973 GCF_000437815.1 Acidaminococcus sp. CAG:542 | reverse complement strand
CTGCCGCTCCTACGGTTGGTGCACCCAGCCACTTAACCACTATCCCCCGCTCCTTGACCATTTCCCCAACCAATGCTAAAATATAAGAATCTGATATGTGGAGGGAATACCTGTGGCTTTAGATATATTGATGGTTCTTGATGTGATCGTGAGCGTCCTGCTGATCGGGTCCATCCTGCTCCAGTCTGGCAAAAGTGCCGGGTTCAGCGGTCTGGGCGGGGGAGAATCCCTGTTTGGGGGCAAACCCACGGACATGGATGAGGCGCTGGCACGGATCACCGTTGTGCTGGGGCTGATTTTCGCTGTTATCAACGTGGCAATTGCCCGCCTGCAGTAAGCAATTAAAGAACGTTCACACATTTCACAGTGGCATTGCCTGGCAGGGTAATGCCATTTTTGCTATGGGGAAGGAGGCGATGGGGATGCTCCAGGGCGCGGAACCGTATTTCTGGCAGGGGCAAAACGGCAAAGGGGTGCTGTTGGTCCACGGCTTTACCGGCAGCCCTTCGGAACTCCGGGAACTGGGGGAGGACCTGCACCGGAAGGGGTATACGGTGGAAGGGCTTCTCCTGGCAGGCCACGGCACGGATCCCCATGATCTGCTGGAGGTAACGGCGGAACAGTGGGAAGCCCAGGTGCGGCAGGGAGTGGCCCATCTTCGGGAAATCTGCGCCCAGGTAACGGTCATCGGCCTTTCCATGGGCGGGCTGCTGACCCTGTATGCCGGAGCAGAGACAAAAGCGGACAAGCTGGTGGTGCTCTCCACCCCCATCTATCTCTACGACTGGCGGGTGTACTTCCTCTGGCTGGCGGACCGGCTGCCCTACTGGGCCATTCCCAAAAATCCCCGGACCATCGACGCTCCTGCCCGGTACAATGTGGCCTACCGGTGCATGCCCATCAAAGCGGTCCACCAGCTGGTGCGGCTGCTGAAGGCGGTGAAGGGAAAATACCTGCCCAAGGTCCGGCAGCCCCTTCTGATCATCCAGTCCCAAACGGACCACACGGTGCGCCCGGAAAGTGCCCTGTACATCCAGGAACATGCCGCCTCAGACCAGAAACGGCTGCTGTGGGTAAAACAGGCCCGGCATGTGATGACATTATACAAAGGCCGGCAGGCCATTTATGCTGCCATCGAGGCCTTTTTGGAGGAATAGAAAATGGAAAATGACAGAGATACCATGTGTTTCGGCTGTGGGAAGGACAACCCGATGGGGCTCCATCTCCACTTCCGCACCGACGAAAACGGCTGCTACACCAGTTTTGTGCCCCAGCCGGTGCACCAGAGCTATGACGGCCGGATGCACGGGGGACTGATCTCCACCCTGCTGGACGAAACCATGGGGAATTACCCTTATATGTATGAACACAAAGTTGCCTATACGGCCCGGCTGGAAGTCCGCTTCCGGCAGCCGGTACGGATTGGGGAACGGATCCATGTGATCACCAAAGTAAAAAGACGAAAGGGACAGCTGCTGGAAATGACCGGCCAGGTAATCCGGGAAGACGGAACCGTGGCGGCCGAAGCGGACGGCAAGCTGATGTATGAGGAGAGAGAATGATCAATACAGAAATGGAAACAAAGATCCTGGGGTACATGAAGGACCATCCCACCGCCCCGCTTTCCGCCGATGAACTGATCCAGGCGCTGGCCTTGAAGGGCGCGGACCTGAAGCTGTTCTGGACGGTGATGGAAGAACTGGAAACCCGGGGCCAGGTGGTGAAGACCCGGTTCAACACCTACGGGCTGCCGGCGGCCATGGGCCTGGTGGTGGGCCGGTGCCAGGTGACCAGCAAGGGCTTTGCCTTTGTGATCCCGGAAGAAAAAACGGAAGACGGGGACCTGTTCATCCCGGCCAGCAGCCTCAGCGGGGCCATGGACGGGGATACGGTCATGGCCCGGGTGATGAAAAGTGTCTTTGACGACCGGCAGGAAGGGAAAATCATCCGGATCCTGAACCGGGCCCATCACAAACTGGTGGGAACCTTCAGCAAATCCGGGGAATTCGGCTTCGTGATCCCGGACAACAAACGGGTGGGCCGGGACATTTACGTGCGCCGGAAGGACTTCAACGGAGCCCGGGACAAGGAAAAGGTGGTGGTGGAAATCACCACCTGGCCGGACGAACGGCGGAACGCGGAAGGAAAAATCGTGGAGATCCTGGGGAAACCCGGGGATATCGGCCTGGAAATCCTTTCCATCATCAAAGACAACGACCTGCCCACCAAATTCCCTGCTCCTGTCCAGGAAGCGGCAGAAAAAGTGGAGCAGAAGATCAAAAAGAAGGAAATCCAGAACCGGCTGGACCGGCGGGACTGGAACATCATCACCATCGACGGGGTGGATTCCAAGGACTTGGACGATGCTGTGTATGTGGAAAAACAGGGGGACAACTACTTCCTGGGGGTCTATATCGCCGATGTAAGCTATTATGTGCAGCCCCACTCCCTGCTGGACCAGGAAGCCTATGAACGGGGCACCAGCGTGTACCTGGTGGACCGGGTGCTGCCCATGCTGCCGGTGGAACTGAGCAACGGCATCTGCAGCCTGAACGAAGGGGAAGACCGGCTGACCATGGCCTGCGAAATGCTCCTTGACGGGAAAACCGGCCGGACCATTTCCTTCACCACTGCGCCCAGTGTGATCAACAACCACCACCGGATGAACTATCCGGATGTACGGGCCATCCTGGTGGACCAGGACGAAGCCCTGCGGAAGAAATATGTGGATATCGTCCCCATGCTGGAAGATATGGGACGGCTCCAGCAGGTACTCCACAAGAAACGGGAACGCCGGGGCGCCATCAACTTTGAACTGCCGGAACAGAAGGTGCTGCTGGATGAGCAGAAGCATCCGGTGGCCATTGTGAAGCGGGAACGGTCCGTGGCGGAAATGATGATCGAAGAATTCATGCTGGCGGCCAACGAAACGGTGGCCGGGTTCATGGCCAAGCACAAACGGCCCTTCATCTATCGGGTCCACGACCTGCCGGATCCGGAAAAGATCCAGAACCTGGCCAAGCTCATGGCTCTCTTCGGAGTCACCCTGAAGGTGGAAGAAAAAATGCGCCCCAAGGATCTCCAGCGGGCCCTGGACAAGGTGGCCGGCAAGCCGGAAGAAAAGCTGATTTCTACAGTGGCTCTCCGGAGCATGCGCCAGGCGGTGTACCAGACGGAAAACATCGGCCATTTTGGCCTGGCAGCCCACTTCTACACCCACTTTACCTCTCCCATCCGCCGGTATCCGGATCTGATGGTCCACCGGCTCCTGCGCCGGCAGCTGGACGGGGAACGGCTGACCCGGCAGCAGGCGGAAGAGCGGACCCAGCGGCTGAGCCTGGTGGCTTCCCACTGTTCCATCCGGGAACGGGGGGCCATCGATGCGGAACGGCAGACGGTGGATCTGAAAATGGCCGAATACATGCTCCAGTTTGTGGGTCAGGAATTCACCGGGACCATTTCCGGGGTGTCCTCCTTCGGGTTCTTTGTGGAACTGGACAACGGGGTGGAAGGCCTGGTCCATGTATCCAGCCTGACGGACGACTATTATGACTATATCGAGGGTCAGTACGCCCTGATCGGCCAGCATCTGGGGAACCGGTACCGTCTGGGCGACCAGGTGAAGATCCAGGTGCTCCAGGTGGATGTGGCGGAACGGAAAATCGACTTCGTCCTGGCCGGCCTGAGCCCGGAGGCGGCGGACCAGATGCGCCGGGAACTGGGACGGCAGAAAAAGACCAAGACCGGTATCGCTACCGGGAAGCTTCGGAATGACACCACCGGCCGGAAATCCGGAGACCGGAAGGAATTCGGAAAGAAGAACAGCCGCAGCCGGAACCGGAAAAAGAAAAAGAACACGGCCCAAAAAGGCCAAGAAACCTCTTTGAGTCAGCTGGTGCCCCAGGGCACGGAAAATGCTGGGAACAGCAGCTCCACCAAAAAGAAAAACAACCGCCGGCGGCGGAGAAGAAGGGATCGGAAACATGGAAAAGCCAGTGAAGGTAATCGCAGAAAACCGGAAAGCCAGGCATGACTACAACATCCACGAAACCTATGAAACCGGCATCGTGCTCACCGGCACGGAGGTGAAATCCCTCCGTCAGGGCAAGGCCAACCTGAAGGATTCCTATGCGGCAGTGACCAAAACCAGCGAGGTGTACCTGTACAACCTCCACATCAGTCCCTATGAACACGGGAACCGGTTCAACGTGGATCCTCTCCGGGACCGGAAGCTGCTGATGCACAAACGGGAAATCCAGAAACTGATCGGGAAGACCAAGGAAAAGGGCTTTACCCTGGTGCCTTTGCAGTTGTATTTCAGCCACGGGCTGGTAAAGTGCAAGCTGGCCCTGGCCACCGGGAAGAAGCTCTATGACAAGCGCCAGGCCATGGCCGACCGGGCTGCCAAACGGGATATCGACCGGGCTATGAAGGAAAGGAACCGGTGATAAGGGGCTGCGGAGGCAGCCCCGTCAACGGTCAGCGGCCGAAGGAATGAACCCGCCTTTACAAGACGGGTTCGTTAGAGACGAATACGACGCAGAAAATCTGGCAGTATGGGGCCTACCTTTCTCAGACGGATTACCGCATTGGCAGGAATCTGCAGAAAAAGTGGCAGGTGAATGTGGGAGTAAATTATCAGTTTTAAGGGAAAAGTAACGGGCAGGAGGCTGCTGCAGAAGCAGCAGCCTTTTTGTTTCCACAAAATATTCACGCAATTTGTATACAAAATACGAAAAACATTGGAAAATTTTTTTTTCCATGCTACAATGTAATCAGCGGGCAGACGGAACCATTCCGGGTTGCCCAAATTGTGTGTTTCCCATTATAGGAGGTATTGATATGAAGGTTTTATGTTATGGTGTAAGAGATGTAGAACTGCCGATTTTTGAGGCCTGCAACAAGGAATTCGGTTACGACATCAAATGTGTCCCTGATTATCTGAATACGAAAGAAACTGCCGAAATGGCTGCTGGCTTTGACGCAGTAATCCTGCGGGGCAACTGCTTCGCCAATAAACAGAACCTGGACATCTACAAGAAACTGGGCGTAAAATACATCCTGACCCGTACCGCCGGCACGGATCATATCGATAAGGAATATGCCAAGGAACTGGGCTTCCCCATGGCTTTCGTTCCCCGTTATTCCCCCAACGCCATTGCTGAACTGGCTGTAACCCAGGCTATGATGCTGCTGCGTCATACCGCTTACACCACTTCCCGTACTTCCAAGAAGAACTTCAAGGTCGATGCCTTCATGTTCTCCAAAGAAGTCCGGAACTGCACCGTGGGTGTTGTTGGCCTGGGCCGGATTGGCCGTGTGGCTGCTCAGATCTTCCACGGCATGGGCGCTACCGTTATCGGGGAAGACGTTTTCGAAATCAAAGGGATCGAAGACTACTGCACCCAGGTTTCCCTGGATGAAGTCCTGGAGAAATCCGACATCATCACCATCCATGCTCCGTACATCAAAGAAAACGGCGCTGTGGTTACCCGCGACTTCCTGAAGAAGATGAAAGACGGCGCCATCCTGGTCAACTGTGCACGCGGCCAGCTGGTGGATACCGAAGCTGTCATCGAAGCTGTGGAAAGCGGCAAACTGGGCGGCTACGGCTGCGACGTTCTGGATGGGGAAGCCAGCGTATTCGGGAAAGACCTGGAAGGCCAGAAACTGGAAAACCCGCTGTTCGAAAAGCTGGTTGACCTGTATCCCAGAGTCCTGATTACTCCGCATCTGGGCTCCTACACCGATGAAGCCGTAAAGAACATGGTGGAAGTTTCCTACCAGAACCTGAAGGATCTGGCTGAAACCGGCGACTGCCCCAACAAGATCAAATAATTTTGCTTCTTCCCAAGGGTGCTGCAATCTGTTGCAGCACCCTTTTCGTGTTATAATAAGGGAAATATGGAATTTCGGGAAAGAAGGGGTCCCTATGCTGGACAAAATCGATCTGAAAACGAAAATTTCCAAAGAAGCATACGCAGAAAAAATAGCAGAGGAAGAAAACCGTCTGGGATTCCTCCAGCGGACAGTCCGGGATGCCAAGATCCCGGTGATCGTGCTGTTTGAAGGGTTCCGGGCCTCCTGGCGGAGCCAGCTGATCAGCAAGGTGATCCATGCCCTGGACCCCCGGGGGTTCCGGGTGTATTCTGCCTCCAAGACCACGGAAAAACAGAAGGAGAGCCCGTTCTTCCTCCAGTTCTGGAAGGAGCTGCCACCGGCCGGGCAGATCTGCATCCATCACCGGGCCTGGTATTTCCTGCGGAACGAACATGCAGTGGGGGATCCGGACGAGGCTTCCGAATGGTACAATGTAAGTTTTGACGAAATCAACAGTTTCGAAAAGGAACTGGTCCAGGGGGGCTATGTGCTGGTGAAGATCTTCACCCACATTTCCAAGAAAAAACAGAAGGAAAACATGGAAAAGGGCCAGGAAACCATGGGCAGCCGGTGGGAAAAACTGGCACCGGGAGGCATCGAAGGAGTCGACTACGACAAATACCGGGATGTGTACGAAGACATGCTGGCGGCCACCAATACGGATCTGGCCCCCTGGCACATCGTCCCCATGGAAGACAAACGGACCGGTACGGAAGCGGTCTTCCGGGTGCTGATCACCGCCCTGGAAGAAGCCCTGAAGGACCGGGAGCGTCCGGTGGATCCGGAAAAAGGCCCGGCCAGGGAACTGACCATTCCGGATATCCTGTCCGGGTACACGCCCTACCAGCCCATGGAACAGGAAGAATACAGCAAAAAGCTGAAAAAATACCAGAAACGGCTGGGGGAACTCCAGTTTGAACTGGCCAAACGGAAAATCAGTACCATTGTGGCCTTTGAAGGCCAGGATGCCGGGGGCAAAGGGGGCGCCATCAAACGGCTGTCCGAATCCTTCGACCCTCTGGGCTACCGGGTGAACCCGGTGAGTGCACCCAACGAATGGGAAAAGCAGTTCCATTATCTCTGGCGGTTCTGGACCAGACTGCCGGCTCCGGGAGAAATTGCCATTTTCGACCGGACCTGGTACGGCCGGGTGTTGGTGGAACGGGTGGAAGGCTTTGCCAAAATCAGCGAATGGCGCCGGGCTTATGAAGAAATCAACGATATGGAAGCCCAGTGGGTGAAGCAGGGGATCATCGTCCAGAAGTTCTGGATGCAGATCGATTCGGAAGAACAGCTGAAACGGTTCCAGGCCCGAGAGAACGACCCCAACAAAACCTGGAAGATCACCCCGGAAGACTGGCGGAACCGGGACAAATGGGATGCCTATGTGGATGCGGTGAACGAAATGCTCTATCGGACCGATACCAAAGGCGTACCCTGGACTGTGGTGGAAGCCAACAATAAACTGTTTGCCCGGCTGAAAGTCCTGGAAACCATGATCCAAAGGATGGAAGCTGTGCTTTAACGTTTACAAACCAGTAAAAAAACAGTACAATGAGGGTTGCTGGAAGTTCTTTCCAGGGTTTCCTGCTGTGCAGGAAAAATTTGACCAATGAGGTGGGAAAGATGGCTGATTTTGCCTTTGCAGAAGCGAAAGGTGTGGAATGGGGCTGTTTTCCTGCCTGGAAACAGTGGGGTGTGGTCCACGGATTCCTTTGCCGGACAGGGGGCTGCAGTTCCCTGTTCCCAGGTGGACTGAACCTGAGTTACAACGTGGGAGATGACCGGGAGAAGGTACTGGCCAACCGGCAGAAAATGGCGGCGGCCCTGGATTTTCCCCTGGAACGGGCAGTGGCCTGTCAGCAGGTCCACAGCACCCATGTGGCGGTGGTGACGGAACAGGATGCAGGGAAAGGCACCCTGACTCTGGCTGATGCCATCCCGGAAACCGACGGGATGGTCACGGACTGTCACCGGCTGCCTCTGTTGATTTCCTATGCGGACTGTGTGCCCATTTTGCTGGCGGATACCCGGACCGGGGCGGTGGGAGCCGTCCACGGCGGTTGG
>NZ_FR902092.1:11103-23988 GCF_000437815.1 Acidaminococcus sp. CAG:542 | reverse complement strand
AGTGTAGGGAAAATCGTCCCCCATGCCCTGAATGTGATGAAAGAAGCCTTTGGCACAGAGCCTGGGGATGTGGTGGCGGGCATCGGCCCTTCCATCGGTCCCTGCTGCTATGAAGTGGGCCAGGAAGTGGCGGACCGGGCGGCGGAATATCCCTCCTGCCTGACCCCTCACGGACCCGGCCACTACATGCTGGATCTGTGGCAGCTGAACACCCTGGAACTGCTGGAAGCAGGGGTGCCCCGGGAACAGATTTACCGGGCGGACTGCTGCACCAGCTGTCACAAGGACCGGTTCTTCTCCTACCGGGCGGAAAAGGGGAAAACAGGCCGCCTGTATGCGGTGATCTATCGAAAATAAAGGAGATGGGGATACCCATGTTGAAGGATAATATTGCGGCCGTGGAAGCCAGGATCCAGGAAGCTCTGGGCAAGCGGACAGAACCCAAGGCCACCGGGGACAAAGTGACCATCCTGGCGGTGACCAAGAACCATCCGGCGGAAATCGTCACGGAAACCCTGGCAGCCGGTCTTACGGAGATCGGGGAAAACCGGGTCCAGGAAGCCATGCACAAACAGGCGGTACTGCCGCCGGGGGGCAACTGGCACCTGATCGGCCATCTCCAGACCAACAAGGCCAAACACGCGGTGGAGCATTTCTGCCTCATTGAAAGCGTGGACAGCCTGAAGCTGCTGAACCATCTGGAAAAAGCGGCGGCGGAACTGGACAAGATCCAGGATGTGCTGCTCCAGATCAACGAAGCGGGAGAAGAACAGAAAAGCGGCTTTGCCCCGGAAGATTTCCGGGCGGCGGTGCCGGAACTGAAGAATTACCCTCACATCCGCATCCGGGGGGTCATGGTGATCGCCCAGGCCACGGACCAGGTGGAAGAGACCCGTCCGGTGTTTGCTGCCGGTTACCGGGATTTCCTGTTCCTGAAGGATGCCCTGCCGGATTCTCCGGTGGATATCCTGTCCATGGGCATGACCCACGACTACTGGATCGCCGTGGAAGAAGGGGCCAACGAAGTACGGGTGGGTTCCGCTCTCTTTGGAGCCAGGGACTACTCTTTAAAATTTTAAACAGAAATGGTGGATCGTATGAAAAAAATCAGCAAGCTCTTGGAATATTTCGGCCTGGTCAACGGAGAAGACAAGCAGGAAACGGACGAAACCATGGAAAACCAGCAGCAGGATGAGGGGAAAGTGGTCCCCATGTTCGGCAGCGGCTCGGCAGGCACCTGGCGGGACAAAAGTTCCGACCGGGAGTACGACAAATATGACAGACCCTACGAAAAGACCTATGAAAAACCTTACGACAAAGTGTTCGACAAGGACTACGACGGCACGGCGGACTCTTCCCGGGAGGAAACGTCTTCCAGCCGGACCGGGGACAAGGTGCTGTCCATGCCGGTGAACCGGAATCCGGTGAGCGTGGTGGTCATCGAGCCCATCGACTTCAATGATTCCCAGAAAATGGCGGACTACCTGTGCAAGAACCAACCGGTGGTGATCAATTTCGAGGATACGGATGCGGACGTGCGGAAACGGATCATCGACTTTATCAGCGGCACCATCTATGCGTTGGACGGGACCCTGCGGAAAATCGGCCGGAATCTGCTGGTATGCGCGCCTCCCAATGTGGATATCGACACGGAAAACACCAATTTTGGATCGGAAGGGAGCAATGATCCATGGCAACGATAAACGGTATCAGTAAAATCACTTTCATCGGCTGCGGCGCTATGGGGGAAGCCATCCTGAAGGGCATCCTCCAGGGAGGCCTGGTCCGGAAGGAACAGGTGACCGCTGCTGTGCCTACTGCCAAACGGCAGGCTTATCTGAAAGAAACCTACGGGATCCCGGTAACCGGGGACAACAGTGCCGCGGCTGCAGATGCGGATCTGGTGATTTTGGCGGTGAAGCCCCAGATGGCCAAAGAAGCAGTGACTGCTGACCTGGTGGCAGCCCTGCCGGAGAAGGCCACCATCCTGTCCATTATGGGCAGCTATGACCTGGCCATGCTCCACGCCCTGGTGCCCGGCCATCCGGTGATCCGTTCCATGCCCAACACCCCTCTGTCTGTAGGGATGGGGATGACGGCCCTGACGGCGGACGGAAAGGTGGCTCCGGAAGTGATGGACGCTGCGGAAGCCATTTTCCAGTCCTGTGGGGAAACGGTCCGGGTGGACGAAAAGGCCATGGAAGCCATTACCGCCATCAGCGGCTGCGGCCCCGGGTATTTCTTTGTGGTCATGGATGCCCTGGCAGATGCCGGTGTCATGGCTGGCCTGCCCCGGGCACTTGCCATCAAACTGGCGGCCCAGACCATGGCCGGCAGCGGCGTCATGGGCCTGAAGACCGGGCTCCATCCTGCCCAGCTCCGGGACCAGGTGACCAGCCCCGGAGGCACTACCATTGCAGGGATCAAGGCCCTGGAAAACCACGGAGTGAGAGGAGCGTTTTACGATGCGGTGCAGGCGGTCCTGGACCGGAGTGCCGCATTGAAGAAATAACATGGCAAACACCACACAACAACGGGAAACAGTATTACGGTATTTCAAGGCCAGCGGGGATGCAGAACTGGCAGCCCAGCTGCTGGATCTTGCGGAAGGGGCCCGGAAAAGCCGGCGGGCCAGGGTATCCGGGTTCCTGGATCCCCACGGCCAGAATGTGGCGGAAATCGTTGCCGCCAACTATCCCCAGGTACGGTATGAAATGAACGGAGGCTTCCAGAATGCCGAACGGCAGAAGGTGGCCTTCATTGCGGACGAATTCTACGGCCAGCCGGATTTTGCCATTACGGCCCTGGAAATCCTCTGGGACAAACGGTATTATGACATCGGCCACCGGGATGTGCTGGGGGCCTTCATGGGCCTGGGCTGCAAACGGGAAATCCTGGGGGACATTGTGTTCATCGACGAGGGGGCCCAGCTGGTGGTGGATACCCCCATGGTGGATTTCATCCTGAGCAACCTGACCAAAATCGGGGCAGCCACGGTGGAAGTGAAAGAGATCCCCCTGACGGACCTGAAGGAAAAGGAACAGAAGATCAAACTGATTTCCGCCACGGTGGCGGCCCTGCGGCTGGATGCGGTGGCGGCCAGCGGCTATGGGGTATCCCGGAGCCGGATGGCGGATGAGATCAAGGGCCAAAACGTGAAGCTGAACTGGCAGGACGCCAAAAGTCCTTCCCAGACGGTGAAGGAGGGGGATGTGATCTCCTTCCGGTCCCGGGGCCGGGTGGAACTGGCGGAAGTCCGGGGGACCACCAAAAAGGGACGGTATGCCATTACCCTGAAACGGTACATCTAAGGAAGGATGTCATTATGATTTTACTGATTCGGCACGGGGAAGCGGATCATCATGTGAAGGAACTGACCGGGGGCTGGACGGATTCGGCTCTCACAGTGCTGGGACAGAAGCAGTTCCAGCAGCTGGCGGACTGCCTGGCCTGGGATTTTTCCGGCCGCAGCCTGCCCCGGATCGTATCCAGCGACCTGCAGCGGGCCCGGACGGGAGCGGAAATCATTGCCCGGAAGCTGGGAGCAGAACCGGTGGAATGTTTTTCCTTCCTCCGGGAAAAGAACAACGGAAAGGCAGCGGGACTGAACAAAAAAGAGGCCCTGGCCTTTTACCACCCGCCGGAAACCGGCCGGGAGCTGGATCATGTGAACTATGACGGAGGAGAGACCCGGCGGACCTTCTATGAACGGACCATCCAGGGGTTCCGGGAACTGGAAAAGGAAGGCCGGGACCTGATCATCGTGTCCCACAAGGGAACCATCCAGAACATCCTGTTTGCCTGGCTGGGGCTGAGTATCGAAGAAGTGGCGGAAAAACAGATATCCTTCGACATCCGGCCCGCTTCGGTGACAGTGCTGGGCATGAACAAATGGGGAGAGCATGCGGTATTCGCCCTGAACGACACCTCGTACCAGTGGAAAAAAGGACCTATAGGGATTTTCAATTTTCCCTTTGGGGCATAAAAAAGGAGATGTTGCACGTGAAAAATATGCGTGCAACATCCCCTTTTTTTATGCTTCCTCCACTTCCGCTTCTTCCATTCCCGGATACTGGTTCATGGCGTCGATCCGTTCCCGGTATTCCTGGTCAGCGGCGTAGCGCTTGTTTTTGGCCCGGCCGATGGTCAGGAAGGGGACGATGATGATGGCAATGGCCAGGTAGCCGCAGTAGCCATACCCGTATTTGATGATGTTGGTCAGACCCACCATGGAAACGGTCATGGACAGGCAGATAATGAACAGGGTCACCAGAGCGGACCGCTTTACGGCGCTGCCGGTGATCTTTTTCAGGCAGTCCATTTCAGAGAAACGGGCGGTGAATCCGAACACCGTGGTCACCCCGGTGGAGATCAGGCAGAGCATGAGGGTTACGAAATAGAGAAGGGTCAGCCAGGGCATCCCCATGGCTTTCAGGCTCATGAGAGTGGGCAGGGGGGTCCTGCCGTAGACCCCGGTCCAGCCCAGGAGCATGCACACGGCCATGGTGAGGGCGGTGGCGTTCATGGCAAAGGACATCCACATGGAATCTGCACAGTTCTTCCGGGTCACCAGAGGGGTGCCCACCACGATCATGGTGGGGATCACCACGCACTGGAAACCGGAATAGGTGAAAGCGTGGAGAATGGCGGTGGGCAGTTTGGCAAAGCCGTTAACGGCAAAATCCTGGGCCATGGCATCCAGGAAGAACCGGGTGCCTTCCACCTGGCCGCCCATGGCGATGCCCACGGAGAAAATGGTAATGGCCATGGCCAGGATGGCAATGCCCATGTAGGTGGTGGCCCGGCGGACCAGGTCAGCCCCGAAAATGGTCAGTACAAAGATTACGGCGCCCACCACACCGATGCCGGTATAGTAGTTGAGCCCCGTCTGGGCGGCCAGGGCGGAGGCGGCCCCGGAAATGGTGGCGGATACGGCCATGAGCACCATGATGTAGAAGAACCCTTCAAAAAGGAATTCAATGCCGGGTACCGGCCGGTACAGATTCTGGAAAAGCTGCCGGTAGCTGGTGAGGTGCCGGCTGTTGTACATGTTCATGGCCTCTTTGATGGTGAGGGTGAACAGGAGCATGGTTACAATGGCGGTAATGGGGCCCAGCCAGCCCAGGCTGATGAAGTAGACGTTTTCCTGGTTGCCGGTGGCGAACCCGCCTCCCGCGTGAGAGCTGAACAGCATCGCTCCCACCGAAAAGCACAGGGAGAGGGAGGCCCCTTTGATGGCAGATGTTCCGTTGATCATGATTGTTTCCTCCTTGGAATGACAGTTTCCAGAGAAACGAAAACGCCTTCCGTCTCTCTGCATTGGCAGCAAAGAGACGAAAGGCGTTGGATCCTTCCGCGGTACCACTCTGTTTCGTCCTGGGGACGCGCTATCGGATACGGCCGGTGGCGATATCCATACTCTGTAACGGGAGTTCCCGGAGAGACCTACTGCAGGTTCGGTCCAGCCGCTCAGCAGGCAGTTCGGCCCGTCCCATCCACTGCCTCGCAGCAACCGGCAGCTCTCTGGAGCAGGGATTCAGGCGTACTAGTCTGCGTCATCACGTTTCGGCGTTTGTTGACTATGGATGAAATGATACCACGGATACAGTATACTGTCAATGGGGTTACGAAAGAAAATTTATATCAATCCTTTTCGCATATTATTGTTATCAGCGTTCCTTTTCACATAATCACTTAGCCACTTAGTCTCTTGTCCGCTTAAAAGTGTTATAATATATGGTAAACAATGAATATTTCCATATTGCAGAAGGGAGTCCTGTTGTCATGCTGCTTCATAAAATGATGGATCATTTTCTCCTTTATTATCTGGGGCATTTTGACAAGCACTGTTTCAATGTCCAGATCCATGGGGAGGAGTATACCATTGGTGAGGGGAAGCCGGAATTCACCCTGATCATCCACAAAGACATTCCCAAAAAGGCCCTGCTGGAGTCCACGGAACTGGCTCTGGGGGAGGCCTACATGCGGGGAGACATCGAAGTGAAGGGGGACCTGTTCCACATGCTCTGCACCCTGCTGGAACAGGCGGACCGGTTCTCCCTGGACCGGAACAGTCTCCGGAACATCCTGTACATGTCGGAAAAGAAACAGGACCAGGCCAAAGAAGTGTCCTCCCACTACGATCTGGGGAATGACTTCTACAAACTGTGGCTGGATCCCACCATGAGCTATTCCTGCGCCTATTTCAAGTCCGACAAAGATACCCTGGAACAGGCCCAGCGGAACAAGGTGGACTACATCCTCCAAAAGCTGTACCTGAAGCCGGGGATGACCCTGCTGGACATTGGCTGCGGCTGGGGCTTCCTGCTGCTGGAGGCGGCCAAAAAGTACGGAGTGAAGGGCTATGGCTGCACCCTCAGCAAAGAACAGTGGAAAAAGAGCCAGGAACGGATCAAGGCCCTGGGCCTGGAGGGCCAGGTGACCATCGAACTGACGGACTACCGGGACCTGGAAGCCAAGGATCTCCAGTTCGACCGGGTGGTCAGCGTGGGGATGATGGAACATGTGGGCCGTTCCAACTATTCCACCTATATGGAAACAGTGAACCATCTGCTGAAACAGGGAGGAATCTTCCTGCTCCATACCATTACCGGCCACGATGAAGTGGTGTCCGATCCCTGGATCCGGAAATACATCTTCCCGGGGGGCACCCTGCCTTCCCTCCGGGAACTGATCCATCATGCCTATGATGCGGATTTCCGGGTGCTGGATGTGGAAAGTCTCCGCCGCCATTACTGCAGGACCCTTCTGTGCTGGTACAAGAACTTCTGCAAGGTCCACGAACAGGTGGCCCGGTGGAAGGATCCTTCCTTTGTACGGATGTGGGATCTGTACCTGTGCGGCTGTGCAGCGGCCTTTCAGATTGGCTACATCGACATCCATCAGGTGCTCATGACCAAAGGGAACAACAACAGCCTGCCCATGACCCGGTGGTACTAAATCAATAATAATTATCAGTTGCGATAACTTCGAATTCATAGTATAATCACTATAGACTGATAAAACAATATTTTTTTCATAAAGGAGGCTGCATTATGAATATCGCTGTATTGGTGAAACAGGTACCTGCCGTTTCGGATATCCAGCTGTCCGGGGACAACAACCTGGTCCGTGTGGGGGCACCTTCCATGCTGAACCCGGTTGACCTCCACGCCATCGAGGCGGCCCTGGCCCTGAAGGACCAGGAAGGGGGCACGGTAACCCTTGTGACCATGGGCACTGCCATGGCCAGTGACATCCTCCGGGAAGGAATCGCTCTGGGGGCGGACAAGGGGATCCTGCTGTCCGATGAACGGATGGCCGGGTCCGATACCCTGGCTACCGGCCAGATCCTGGCAGCGGCCCTGGCCAAACTGGGACCGTTGGATCTGGTGCTGGCCGGGAAGCGTTCCACGGACGGGGACACCGGGCAAATCCCTCCGGCCCTGGCCCAGAGGCTGGGCATGACCCTGCTTTCGTATGCGGATGAACTGGAAGTGAAGGACGGCCAGGCCACCATCCGCCGGCTGAACCGTGGCGGGGTGGAAACCCTCCAGGCGGCTCTGCCGGCAGTGATCTCCGTAACGGAAAAATGCGGGAATCCCCGGACTCCCGGCATCCGGGGCAAAATGGCCGCGAAAAAGGCCGTGTTCCCGGTATGGCGCCTGGAAGACATCGACCTGGCTCCGGAAAAAGCCGGGAAGGCCGGCTCCGCCACCAAGGTTACGGAACTGTTCGCTCCGGAACCCCAGCCGGTGGGCACCATGATCCAGGGAGCCACCCCGGTGGAAGCTGCCGCCAATCTGGTGGACGAACTGCGGAAGAAGAACCTGCTGTAAGGAGGCGTTATCATGGAATGGAAAAACAATATCGGAGTCTATCTGGAAACCTCTGACGGCAGGCTCACCTCCCTCAGTGTGGAACTTTTGGGGAAAGCCCGCCAGCTGGCGGCCGCCCGTCCCAATCAGGTGCTGGGCATCCTGGCCGGGGACAATCTGGAGGGCGCGGCCCGGGAAGCCATTGCCTACGGAGCCGATGGGGTGGCCCTGCTCCAGGCCCCCAGTCTGGCCGCTTTTGATGGAGCCCTTTATACGGAAGCGGTGGCCAAAGCCCTGAGCCTGTATGCTCCCAGTGTGCTGTTCATCGGTGCATCCCCCAATGGCCGTGACCTTGGCGGCCGGCTCTCTGCCCGGCTGGAGGCAGGGCTGGTGGCGGACTGCATCGATGTGCGGTACGAAGGGGAGGATGATACCCTTACCTGGATCCGTCCCGCCTACACCGGCAAACTGTTCGTGAAGATCCAGACCACCACCCGGCCCCAGCTGGGTACGGTCAGCGACAAGATCTTCCACGGCAACCCCAAGGATGAAACCCGGAAAGGGGAAATCTTCCCGGTGCCCCTGGACAATGCTGAAGCCAGTCCCGCTGTGAAGGTGCTGGATTTCACGTCTCTGGAACAGCTGAAGGAAGTGCTGGACCTGGATACGGCGGATATGGTGGTAGGGGCTGGCCGGGGCGTCCAGAACGAAGAAGGGATGCGGGAAGTCCAGGCCTTTGCCAAACGGATCGGCGCCGCTTTCGGGGTTTCCAAACCGCTGGTGGACGCAGGCTGGGCACCCTATGAATGGCAGGTGGGGGTCACTGGCAAGAAAATCGCCCCCAAGATCTACATCGCCCTGGGGATTTCCGGGGCCATCCAGCACAAACTGGGGATCCAGGACGCCGGGCTGATCATTGCCGTAAACAAGAGTCCTGATGCCCCTATTTTCCAGTTTGCCCATTACGGCATTGTGGGGGATCTGTTCGATGTGATGCCGGAACTGGAAAAACTGCTGAAGAAGGACTGACCCTTGACAAATCCTACAAAACTTCTATAATTAACCCTGCGGAATACCCATACGAGGTATAGGGTATTCCAGCAGGAGGTCTATTATGGTAAAAATGATTGTTGGTGTCGAAGGCATGGCCTGCGGCATGTGTGAATCCCATATCAACGAAGCCATCCGGAATGCGTTCCCGGTGGATTCCGTCTCTTCCTCCCGTTCCAAAAAGGAAACGGACATTGTGGCCAAAGACCTTATTCCGGAAGAAAAAATCCGGAAAGTCATTGACCAGACCGGTTACCAGGTCACCAGCTACCGGGTGGAACCGTACGAAAAGAAAAAGGGATTCCTGGCCTGGCTCTTCGGCTGATGCAGGAGACCTATGAGAAAAAAGGATAATTTTGCCGGCACGCTGCCCGGCACCGGGAAGAGTCTGGTGGCTTTTCCCGAAACCTATGTGGTATTGGATCTGGAGACCACCGGCCTGGATCCGGAACGGGACCAGATTATTGAAATCGGTGCCCTGGAAGTGGTCCGGGGGAAGCGGGGGAGGACTTTTTCCACCCTGATCCAGCCCCGGACTCCTTTGTCCGGCCATTACGTTTCTCCCTTCATCACCCAGCTTACCGGCATTACTGACGATATGCTGGCAGCTGCGCCCCAGCCCCGGCAGGCCCTGGAAGCCTTTGGAAAATTCCTGGGCAGCCGGGTGACGGTGGGCTACAATGTGGGCTTTGACATGGGGTTTCTCCAGCAGCAGTTCCAGACCCAACTGTACCGGCCTCTGGCCAATGACTGGGTGGATGTGCTGCCCATGGCCCAGACCCTGTTCCCCCTGTGGGACCATCACCGGCTGAACAATCTGGCCGCCTGGTACAAGGTGGAGAACAAGGAAGCCCACCGGGCTCTCAGCGACGTGGAAACCACGGAAACCTGTTTCCGGAAACTGAAAGAAGACGCTGCCCGCCAGTATCCCTCCCTGGAGGCGTTCCTGGAAAAGGTGCGGCAGAAAATGGAAGGAAAGAACGAAGGCCAGCAGCTGAGCCTGTGGTAAAGCTGCAGTACAAGGAGGAAACCATGGATCAGGGAATCGAAGAACTGGCTTGGGAAATGTCCAAGGACTGGAAGGAAAAAGGCTACAAAGACCGGGAAACCTGCGCCGCCGACATGGTGCAGATCATCGAAGAGGAACAGGACCGGTTCAACCATCGGGAAGCCCAGGAAGAATATTAAATTTTCCTTGACAAACTTTTCCCCGGTGGTATAATGTAAACAATTTCAAAAAGCCAATGGCAATGACGAGGACAACCTGTCAGGGCAACAGTACAGAGAAGCCCGGAAGCTGAGAAGGGCGCGGAAACAATTGACAGTCAACCACCTGGGAGCCATCTGCTGAACAAAGTAGGCAAGATCGTATATTCTGCGTTAAAGGATGCCGAGTGGAACTGGCCACGGTCAGTTCAATAAGGGTGGAACCGCGAGCTTATGGCCCGTCCCTGTGAGGGACGGGTCTTTTTGTATGTCCGTCCTGATCTTGCTGGTACTATCAAGGAGGAAATCAATATGTCAAACATTAAAGTAAGCCTGCCAGATGGCAGCGTTAAAGAATTCGAAGCCGGCAGCTCCCTGCTGTCCATCGCCAAGAGCCTGAACCAGAAACTGGGGAAGACCGCTCTCCTGGCCAAGGTGGATGGAGAAAACAAGGACCTGAGCGATACCCTGGATCATGATGCCAAGGTGGAATTCATTACCCCGGACAGTGAAGAAGGGCTCCATGCCATCCGTCACACTGCTTCCCATGTAATGGCCCAGGCCATCCAGCACCTGTTCCCGGGCACCAAGTTCGCCATCGGTCCTGCCATTGAAAAAGGTTTCTATTACGACTTGGACAGTGAGCATGTATTCACTCCCGATGACCTGCGTGCCATTGAAAAGGAAATGAGCAAGATCATCAAAGCCAACTATCCTCTGGTCCGGAAAGAACTGCCCAGAGCGGAAGCCCTGGCCAAATTCAAGGCCGAAGATGAACCCTACAAAGTGGAACTGATCGAAGACCTGCCGGAAGATGCCGTGATCAGCACCTACACCCAGGGAGATTTCACCGACCTGTGTGCCGGCCCTCACTGCCCTTCCACCGGCCGGGTAAAAGCCTTTAAGCTCATGAGCATTGCCGGTGCCTACTGGCGTGGGGACGAACACAACAAGATGCTCCAGCGGATCTACGGCACGGCTTTTGCCAGCAAGGAAGATCTGGAAGCCTACCTGCACATGATGGAAGAAGCTGAAAAGCGTGACCACCGGAAACTGGGCAAACAGCTGGGTCTGTTCATGCTCAGCGAGTACGGCCCCGGGTTCCCCTTCTTCCTGCCCAACGGCATGATCATCCGGAACACCCTGATCGACTACTGGAGAGAAGTGCACCGCAAATACGGCTACCAGGAAGTCATGACCCCCATGATCATGAACCGGCAGCTGTGGGAAACCTCTGGCCACTGGGATCATTACAAGGAAAACATGTACTTCACCAAAATCGATGGGGAAGACTACGCCATTAAACCCATGAACTGCCCCGGCGGCATGCTGGTCTATGCCAACGAACCTCATTCCTACAAGGAACTGCCTCTGCGGGTAGGCGAACTGGGCCTGGTGCACCGGCATGAACTGTCCGGCGCTCTCCACGGTCTGTTCCGTGTACGCTGCTTCACTCAGGACGATGCCCACATCTTCATGATGCCCAACCAGATCGAAGACGTGATCCAGGAAACCATCCGTCTGTTCGACGAAGTGTACGCCACTTTCGGCCTGACCTACCACGCCGAACTGTCCACCCGTCCGGACAACTCCATGGGTGACGACGCCACCTGGGAAATGACCACCAATGCCCTGCGGAAAGCCATGGATGACTTCGGCTTGAAGTATTCCATCAACGAAGGGGACGGCGCCTTCTACGGCCCGAAGATCGACTTCCATCTGAAGGATTCCATCGGCCGTACCTGGCAGTGCGGCACCATCCAGCTGGATATGCTGCTGCCGGAAAAATTCAACCTGACCTACACCGGGGAAGACGGCCAGAAACACCGTCCTGTTATGATCCACCGGGTGGTGTACGGATCCATTGAACGGTTCATCGGTATCCTGATCGAAAACTACGCCGGTGCCTTCCCGGCCTGGCTGGCTCCGGAACAGGTACGGGTAATGCCCATTACCGACAAGTTCAACGAATACGCCAAACAGATTGTGGACAAACTGGAAAGCCAGAAAATCCGGGCCCATCTGGACGACCGGAACGAAAAAGTCGGCTACAAGATCCGGGAAGCCCAGGTCAAGAAAGTGCCGTATATGCTGATTGTGGGCGAAAAGGAACTGGAAAGCGGTACTGTTTCCGTCCGCAGCCGGGACAACGGCGAACAGGGAGCCATGGCCGTGGACGAATTCATCGCCAAGCTCCAGGACGAAATCAAGAATCGGAAGTAAGCATAAAAAAAGAGGGTTGCTGCAAAAAAAACGAGCAGCAGCCTTCTTTTTTCGTCAGTGGTCAACGGTCAGCAGCCGGATGAAAATAGGTGGTATCACGGAACTTCCGTCCCAGTGGGGATGGAAGTTCTTTTTTAGTTTAAGGAGTCGGGCAATTTTTTACAGCATATGGGCCCGCAGGTACCCGCCGTCTTCCGGCATCAGATAGGCCGGAGCCACGTCGAATACCGTAAGGCAGCCGGTGCGGCCTTCCTGGTGGAGCCGGTGGGCGGCCCGGGCGTAGGCCACCAGTACGCTGGTGGTGAATTCCGGATTGGAATCCAGTTTCAGGCTGAATTCGATTACATGCTTGTGTTCATCCTGGTGCCCGGTGACCCCGCTGCGGATCACAAAGCCCCCGTGGGCCAGACCGCTGTGGTTCTTCTTCAGTTCTTCCTCACTGATGAAGTGGACGGTGGTGTCATAATCAGAGAAATAGTTGGGCATGGTTACAATGGCCTGTTCCACCGCCTTGGGGTCGGCCCCTTCTTCCAGCACCACATAACATTCCCGGGTGTGCTTCTGCCGGGTGGTCAGTTCCGGCTGGGGG
>NZ_FR902092.1:9189-11063 GCF_000437815.1 Acidaminococcus sp. CAG:542 | reverse complement strand
CCGCTTCCAGGGCTGCTTCCACCGGCACCGTATACTGCTTGGCGTCTTTGACACCGGGAATTCGGCGGATGGCGTCGCTGTGGCCCTGGCTGACCCCTTTGCCCCAGAAGGTATAATCCTTTCCTTCAGGCAGGATGGCGTTGCTGTACAGCCGGGCCAGGGAAAACAGGCCGGGATCCCAGCCTACGGAAATGATTCCCAAATGGCCGGAAGCCCTGGCCGCCTTGTCCACTGCTGCAAAATGTTCCGGGATCCGGGCATGGGTGTCGAAGCTGTCGATCACGTTGAACATTCCGGCCATTTCCGGAGTCTGCACCGGCAGATCCGTAGCGCTGCCGCCGCAGAGGATCAGCACATCGATGCTGTTCTTCCAGTCGGCCATATCCTTTACATTGACCACCGGCACATTGGCCGTGGCGATTTTCACCTGGGCAGGATCCCGGCGGGTGAACACCGCTGCCAGTTCCATATCCGGCGCCTTCTCCAGAGCACATTCCACACCCCGTCCCAGATTGCCATATCCCAGGATCCCAATTCGAATGGTCATAAACAAAATCTCCCCTCATTATAATGCAGCAGAAAACTGTATACAGTATTTTATTTTTACAATGCCGCATAAGTAGAATATGTTTCATATTCTATCATAAAGTATGGAGAATTGTAAAGGTAGTACCCTTTATTCTTCGTCCTCCTGATCCTGTTCCCGGGCCATCCGGATTTTGGCCATGATCCCGTCCCATTGTTCCGTAATGGCTTTGGCCATGAGCCGCTTGCCCCGGAAGTTCAGATGCAGTCCGTCCAGGGCGTACCGGGTGGGCAGGTCTTCATTTTCGTCAAACTGGGTCCCCAGGTCGATGAACCAGGGCAGGCTCCGGATCCACTGGTTCACTTTGGCCATTTCCGCACGCCATCCTTCGGCGGTGGGTTCGTCAAAGGCCCGTTTGATGTTGGCCGGATTCACCGGAGGCAGTGTCATGAAAATGGGGGTGATCCCGTTGTCCTCACATTTTTCCCGGATCCCCTTCAGGTCGCTGATGACGCTTTCCCCGCTGACCCAGCCACGGAGGCTGTTGCTGCCGGTCATGATGATCAGATATTTGGGGTGGAAGGGGACCACATCCTTGTCGAACCGGTCCAGGGTAGCCTCGCTGGTGTCCCCGCTTTCTGCCAGGTTGATGCTGTCAAAGGGCAGGTAATACTGGTAGCTGTAGGCAAAATCGCTGGGAGAATAGGAAAGATCCCCGCCCCCGTGGGAAATGCTGTCCCCCAGGGTCCCCACCTGCCAGTTGTCTTCCGGATCCACCTTCATGGGCTGGGGCGGACAGAACTGACTGACCGGATTCCCGGCTTCGTCAATACCCCGTACCCGCCAGTACATGGTGTAGGGAGCGTAGTGGGATTCGTCGTCATACCAGTCGAATCCGGTGGATTTGCCCCGTTCCAGCAGCTGGTCCGGCGCTGCTTCCCGGGTGGGGGAGACGGCATTGGTTCTCAGCACCTCCACCTCATAATGCCGCACCCCGTTGAGAGGCACCCAGTTGTACACCGGGTACAATAGCGTGGTACCGTTGCCGCTGTTGAATTGGCTGATGGGGGCCGGATACAGGGCCGTCTTCCGGTCCGGATCCACATGGACCTTTTCCACCGGAGAAAGGGCGGAAACCGGTTTTTCGTCCAGGTCGAAAGACTGGATCTGCACCGATACATCCCCCCGGGTACCCGCAGGCAAAGCCAGGTTGTATCCGGCCACATAGGTCCGGTCATCGGGCAGGGAGCTCCCGTTGGGCAGCTGTACCTTTACATTGTAATAGACCGTCCCCAGGATGGGTTTCCAGCGGAGAGTGGGATGGAGAGAAGCAGGGTGGGCTGCCGTG
>NZ_FR902092.1:0-9162 GCF_000437815.1 Acidaminococcus sp. CAG:542 | reverse complement strand
GGTGGGCTGCCGTGTAATGGGTGGTAACCTGTGGCACCGGCTGCCGCCGCAGCACAGGAGAAACCGGTTTGGCCGCCGCAGACCCCGGTTTCTGCACAGGAGGCAAAGCCGGAGCCCCCCAGACCGGCCCAGCCAAAAGACCGGCCCCCAGACATCCCAAAAGCACAGCACGGCAAAGAGTACGGGAAAAAGTACGCATAGAGAACAAGACCTCGTTTCCGAATTGTAGTTACAGGGGATATTGTAGCATATTTGAGGGGTGAGGGGGAGGTGAACGAGTGGTTGAGTGGTTAAGTGGTCGGGGATTGGGTGCACAGCCTGCAGGGTCACTTTTCCCGATTCGCCTGAAAGCTGTTTCTTTGGTATAATGGACACAGAACTGCTTGTTTCAGACCGTAGACCTGTTCCAGGTGATTTTATAGAAAGAGAGGGTATGGGAGATGCAGTGGACAATGCCCATTGGAATCGATTATTTTGGTAAACTTCGAAAAGAACAGTACTATTTTGTGGATAAGACAGATTTTATCCGGCAGTTGATCGATGGACACAGCGCAGTAACCCTGCTGACCCGCCCCAGACGGTTTGGCAAAACGCTCACTTTGAGCATGTTGGACTGGTTCTTTTCCATCCGGTTCTTTATCTCTTCTTCTCCAGTTGTTGTACCGGCATTATAGAAGACAGGTTATCCTTCTCCTGGACGAATACGATGCTCCCATCCAGCAGGCTTGGGAAAACGGCTTTTACCGGGAATGCATTTCCTTCTGGCCATTCCAAACAGGGAAGTGGAGGACATCTACCGGTTCGAGATCCTGGATCAAATGCGGGCGGGATTTTCCGTATCCCGTCTGGAATCCCTGCTGGACCATCTCCTGCAGGGAAATGCAAAGGCGTTTGCCGACGGAATGGAAAAATACCTCGAGTAGACAAATACATGCAATCAGGGGGGAAGTCTTTTGCAGCAGCTGCAGCTTGTTTTCAAAAAGAAATGTGTCCATTTTTCAGCTTTCATGAAAAACCGGGGAAAAGATCGTTTGGGTTCTACTCTTTTTTTGCTCCTGGTACTTTACAGTTTTGCTTTTTTATCGATATTCGGTGTATCCAGACAAATTCCTATTGCTTTCCAGGATTATTTGCCCCTTGGTAAATCCCTGGCCGTGGTTTTTGGCCTGGTCTATTTCCTTACCGGCATTTTCCCTTTGAAAGAATTCCGTTCCAAAGCAAGGGCGGCCTTGTTGGCCATACTCAGCTGGCTGGATACAGCTGGATTTTTTTCCATCTGGTCCACAATCCGTACAACATCACCATGTATACCAGACTGTATGTCCGGTATTACCGCAGCGGCATCATGTTCTTCCTGTTTCTGCTGATGGTGGAACTTCTGCTGGCCAATCAGAAGAAAAACAGGTTGCTGCTGTGGATCCAGCAGGGGGCCGCTTTTTTTCTCACATTCTTCCTGCAGCTCTGTCCTTTGATTTATGTTGGATATTTTATGAAATACCGCAGCCTTTTTGACGATATCTCGCTTCTTTCCATTCTGGCCACCAATGTTAAGGAAGCCGGAGAATACCTGCGTTCCATGTTTTCCGGAGGCCAGCTGGCCATTTTCGCCTGTGGGCTGTTGCTTCTTCTGGCAATCAGCTGGAAATTCAGCATACGGGAACCTCGGAGGAAAATCCTCTACACCAAACTCCAGCAGGCCGTCCTTGTGTTTTTTGTCTTTGTCATGTTTTTCACCGTTGCCTATAAAGGCAGTGCCTATTTCCCTCTGGATGTGTATGTGGGGCTGCATAAACTGGAGGGGGGCCCCATGCACGCATTCGATGCTCTGAAGAAAAACATCCGGAAGAATCAACAACAGATTTCTTTAGACAAAGAGAAAGCCCTGCCCATGAAGTTGCCGGGAACAGTGATCCTGGTGGTGGGAGAAACTGCCTGTCGGGATTATATGGCTGCCTTCAACCCAGAATACCCCTTGGAAACCACCCCTTGGGAATCCAGCATACGGCGAACCGATGGTTTTTTCTTCTTCCCCCAGGCCTATTCCAACTTTTCCAATACGGTGATGGCCCTCAGTCAGTCCCTTACCAGCTCCAATCAGTACAACAACATGCCTTTGGGAGAATCCGTGGATCTGGTCAGTTTGGCCAAAAAAGCCGGTTACCATACCTACTGGTTTTCCACTCAGGGAAAGGGCGAAGTGTGGGATGCGGCCATTACCACACTGGCCAGTCAGGCGGATACCCGGAAATGGATGCCCTGGAAGCATGATGGCCAGCTGTTGGAACTGTTGAAAATGGTACCGGCCGATCAGAACAATTTCATCGTCCTCCATTTGAATGGAAGTCACTATCGGTATCGGGACCGGGTGCCCAAAAAGTTTGCCCAGGACCACACCTTCTCTCAAGTCCCGAAGGAAGAGGGAGAGTTCGACACCTCTCTGGCCTATACGGATGAAGTGCTTCAGCAGGTGTATCAGTACAGCCAGAAACATCTGAACCTTCAGGTGATGGTGTATTTTTCCGATCATGGAGAAAACATGAAATACAAGCATGTTTCCCATCCGTTTACCTTCGATATGGTGCGGATCCCTATGTGGATTTATCTTTCCCCGGCGTACCGGAGAGCCTATCCTGCCACAGGAAAGGCTCTTCAAGCCCATGAAAACACCGTGTTCACCAACGACCTGATTTTTGAAACCGTATGCGGGCTGATCCAGGCTCCGTCCAACCATTACAATCCCCAGTATGACCTTTCCCATCCTGCCTATGCCATTACCAAAGACACCGCAAAAACCATGAGAGGGGAATACAGCATACAGGAAGATCCGATTTGGGAAAAGAAAACAGGAGAGGAAGACTGATTGCGCACCAGATGCAGGAGCCGCAGGCCGGTTGGCCCGTTTCTGCACGGGTGTACGATGTTTTGCGGGCTGCCCTGCGTGCAGCCCCTACGATTTCGGTGGACGCATGGTGGTATTGGATTTCTTACCGGATCCGCCCCTGGTTTCGCTGGGCGATGATTTCCTCCTGCCGATTGTACTGGTCCAATGCCCACTGGGCCGGGTTGTTGCGGATATATTGAGACATCCGGATATACTCTTCCCGGGTGCGGATTATATGTTCGTAATATCCCCGCTGCCAAACGGGGTATCCGGCTTTCCTGGAAACACGTCCTTTATACAGATTCACAAACCGTCCAACAGACAAGGGGCAATGATTGCCTGTCTGCTGGATCTGAACGATAAAATGGATGTGGTTGGGCATGATGATCTTTTCGGGAATGGCAATATCTTCGAAAAAACGGCCCAGCACGGAAAGTTCGTTGTCTGCCGTCCCGCCAAGAAAGGACAATTCCAGCTGTCCTGCTGAAATACTGCCCAGCAGCATTTTTCGTTTCTCTGTACACAGGGTAATGAAATAGCAACCATTTTGGGAATAATCATAGTGGGACAAATGGGGATTTTTACGGGTGGGGAGCATGGGGTGGACCGGTCCTTTCCTATAATATGTTCTGGATATTGTAACAATATTTAGAATAAAATGCAAATTCAGTATAACAGGTATCCATAAACAATCCGTAGGGGCCGCAGGCCGGTTGGCCCGTTTCCGCACGGGTGTACGATGTATTGCGGGCTGCCCGGCGTGCAGCCCCTACGGTGCCGGTGAACCCATGATGGTTTGGATCTGCCTTCTTTTATTTTCCCCCTTGCTTTTCCTCAAAAACCTGCTATAATTAAGGCTGTAAGAAGTTTTTAATAAAAATTATTAAAAAGTAGACTTATCGGATTAACAGTCCGATGGCCACAGTTTCAAGGGGAGGCTTTTCTTATGAAAAAATTCATTTGCAGAGTGTGCGGTTATGTGTATGAAGGGGAAGAAGCTCCGGAAAAATGCCCGCAGTGCGGCGCTCCGAAAGATAAATTCGATGAACTGAAGGAAGGCGTCAAGGAATACGCTGACGAACACGTGGTCGGCGTTGCCAAGGGCGTGGATGAACGGGTTCTGGAAGGGCTGCGTCAGCACTTCACCGGTGAATGCTCCGAAGTGGGTATGTATCTGGCCATGAGCCGTGTGGCAGACCGGGAAGGGTATCCGGAAGTGGCGGAAGCCTACAAACGGATCGCTTTCGAAGAAGCGGAACACGCTGCCAAATTCGCTGAACTGCTGGGTGAAGTGGTCACCGACAGCACCAAGAAGAACCTGGAAATGCGGGCTGCCGCTGAACAGGGTGCCTGCGCCGGCAAGAAGGAAATCGCCACCCTGGCCAAACAGCTGGGCTACGATGCCATCCATGACACCGTCCATGAAATGGCCAAGGACGAAGCCCGTCACGGCCGTGTATTCGATGGTCTGCTGGCCCGTTACTTCGCAAAATAATCCGGTTTGCAGCCGGTAAGGCTGCATCCTGAAGTCCCGCTGGGGAGGGACCGGGGCCTGTTGGCGCCCTGCCTTCCCGGCGGGATTTTTTCTGCTGTCTGTGGCTCCTGGAGGTGCACCCATGTATTTATCCAGTATGCGTATCCAGAATTACCGAAATTTCAAAGACATCACCATGACCTTCCATCCCCTGGCCAATTATCTGGTGGGGGAGAACGACATCGGCAAAAGCGGGTTCCTCCGGCTCCTGTCCTATATGGCCAACGCCTGGACCCTGCCGGAAAACGACTATGACGATCCCAAACAGCCCATCCGGATCACCCTGGATCTCCATCTGCTCCAGAGCCCGAATGAATACTTTGCCGACACCCCCCAGGACCATCCGGAAAAAATCCGGGTACGGCTGGAAATGAAGGTGACGGATATCTGTCCCCATCTCTATGATGGGGAGACCGGACAGGAAATGCCCCTGGAAACCATCCGCCGGCTCCGCTACATCAGCTATTCCGCCATCAGCCAGGAGGACCAGGCGGTGCGGCCCCAGGTGTACCGGGCTCTGGAAAAGTGTCTGGCCCAGTGGGAAGCCAGCCACTGCGGTCCCCTGCCGGAGGAGGAACGGCAGTTTATCCAGCACGAAGTGAATGTGGGGTATTTCGATTCTTCCTATTATGAATGCATTTTCTACCTGTCCCGGATCCTCTGCCGGAGCAACCGGCATCGGGCGGACAATCTGAAGTTCATTTCCCTGGCGGCTCTCCGGATCATCACCCAGGTGTACCAGATGGCCCACAGCCGGGCGGTGCCCCTGGAGCATACCATCATTGTGGATGGCAAGGGCAAACGGTATCTGCCCCTGATCATTTCCATCGATGAGCCGGAGATCCACCTGCACCCCTATATGCAGCGGTCCATTCTCCAGTATTACCAGCAACTGCTGAACAACGAGGATCCCCAGTTCTGCGCCCTGCTGAAGGACCTGTTCGGGCTGGACGGGCTCCGGGGCCAATTGTTTGTGGTGACCCATTCCACCGACTCCCTCATTGACGACTACCGGAACATCCTCCGGCTGTACCATGACCGCCGGGGGCTGGTCAAGGCGGCCTGCGGGGCCAGTTTCCATGTCAACCGGGAAATCGAGAAGCATCTGATCATGCATTTCCCGGAAGTGAAGGAGGCACTTTACGCCCGGAGCGTGATCCTGGTGGAAGGGGAGACGGAATACGGCTGCTTCCAGCTGTTCGGCCGGACGGTGGGAGTTCCTTTCGATTATTACGGCATTTGTCTCATCAACGCCCGGGGCGAAAGTTCCATTGCCAAGATCAAGAAGCTGCTGGAATATTTCCGGCTGCCGGTGGTGGCTTTGTACGATGCGGACGTGAAGGAGGCCCACAAGCGGGAAAAAGGGGTGTACTTCACCGACGGAGTCTGTTTTGAAATGGACCTGTCCCAGACCATGCTCCGGCGTGGAAAGCGCCAGGCTCTGGACCGGATCATCGACGTGGCATGCGGCGGCACGGGCCGGACCAGCTACGACATGGTGAAAAAGGCCTGTCACAAGCTCCAGCTGGATCCCCGGGACTTTCCGCCCGGTCCCCTGTACAAGGCTAAACCCCATCAGGGACCGGTATGGGTGTATTATTTTGCCTGGCTCTACAGCAACAAGGGGGTCATCCTGGGACGGCTCATCGGCCAGTCCCTCCAGAAGGAAGAAGTGCCTCCGGCTTTCGTACGGGTGATCCAGGCCGCCGGGCGTCTGGCTACGGTGCCGGAAAGGGCATAATTATTGATGAATTTTGAAAAATATGGTACCCTTAGAAAGGAATGTTGTATATCTTTGCACTGAGGGGGAGCCTTATGGAAAATTTCTGGATTGCGGCAGGGGCGGTGCTGCCTCTGATGATCTACATGGCCATCGGTCTTCTGGCCCGGCGGAAGTATCACTTCAATGAAAGTCATATTTCCAACTTCAACAAAATCGTCTTTGGTGTGTTCCTGCCCACCAACATGTTCTATTCGGTGTATTTCACCGACATTGGCAAGGTGATGCGGCCCGGGTTCGTGCTGTTTGCGGTGGGAGCCCTGCTGACGGTGTTTGTAACGGGCTGGGTGCTGGTGACCGCCCTGGTGAAGGACAACAAAAAGCGGGGGGCCATGATCCAGGCCTTTTACCGGAGCAATTTCATCCTGCTGGGGGTGCCCCTGGTGGAAAATCTCTACGGAACGGAAGCGGCGGCTGTGCCTCTGATGCTCTGCGCCATCATCATCCCCATCTACAATGTACTGGCGGTGTTCACCCTGGAAACTTTCCGGGGCGGCACCTTCAATCCGCTCCATATCCTGGCCGGGGTAGCCCGGAATCCCATGATCATGGGAGCGGTGGCCGGGCTTCTGTGCAAGCTGCTTCCCTTTCCGCTGCCCGTGGCCCTGCTGAAATGCATCAAGGCCATTGCCGGCAGCACCACTCCCTTTGCCCTGATCGTTCTGGGTGCTTCCTTTACCCTCCAGGGGGCCATCAGTGAAATCCGGGAACTGGCCTTTACGGTGACCGGCCGGCTGGTGATTGCTCCGCTGATCGTCATCGGGGGAGCCGTGGCCCTGGGCTACCGGCAGGTGGATCTGGCTTCTCTTATGGCCATGTCCGCCACCCCCTGCGCCGTGGCTTCCTTTGCCATGGCCCAGCAGATGGACAGTGACGGGGAGCTGGCCGGCAACTGCGTAATTTTCAGCTCGGCTCTTTCCTGCATCACCATGTTCCTCTGGGTGTTCATTACGAAAAATCTGGGACTGTTATGATCAAATTGAAAAATACACTCCAAAAATGATATACTATCTGTAAAGACAGTCTAAACAGGGAGGTCCCCAAAGATATGGTAAAAATCAATGCATCTTTATCCAAAGAAAAACGGATCCTGAAAGCTGCGGAACAGGTGTTTTCCCACAAGGGATACACCCAGGCAACCCTGGATGAGATCATCCAGATCGCGGATACCGGAAAGGGGACTGTCTACAAATATTACAAGAACAAGGAAAATCTGTTCTATACCCTGGTGGAGGCCAAAAACCGGAAGCTGATGAAGGCCATGGAAACGGCCGTGGAGGAAGGGGAAACTTTTTCCGATCAGTTCCGGGGCTATGTGGAAGCGTTCCTGCATTTTTTGGAGAAGAATGAGACCCTGTGGTCGGTGATCCTGTTCGAACTACTGAACCAGCAGGCCGGCTGGCGGCTTCTCTGGGATGAAAAGAAACAGGACTGGCGGCTGGATGTCCGGTGGGGCAAAAAGCCGGAAGAAAAGGATGTGGCCATGAAACGGCGGTATGCGGAGCTGATTTATGGGGAAATCCAGCTGCTCCAGAGCATTTTCCAGAAAGCCATCGACAGGCAGTATCTGAAGCCTCTTACCGATTTGCAGCTGATGAGCCAGAATTTCTATTTCAGTATTTTCATGCTCAGCAACCAGGGAGCCTTTACCAAAGAAAACCGGGAAAGGGTCGTGGATGGCATGATCGACCGGTTCCTGTACGGACACAAAGAAAAAACTGCCGCCCGGTAAGGGAGGCAGTTTTTTTGTGGCAGAATGGCGGGCGGCCGGGTGTGCCGCCCTGCGGACCCGATGAATATCATATCCACGGTCCCGTAGGGGCCGCACGCCGGGCGGCCCGGAATCCCGCACTTTCTTACAAACGGTGGGAGGAATTCAGCACATCCCGCATCTTGTGGGCCACCATCATCTTGATGGCTTCCCGGCCCTTGCCCAGATAGGAGCGGGGATCGAAATCTTCCGGATGTTCATACAGGTACTTCCGGATGGAAGCGGTCATGGCCAGACGCAGGTCGGTATCGATGTTGATCTTGCAGACCCCGTAGGTGCCGGCCTTTTTCAGCATGTCTTCCGGACAGCCCTGGGCACCGGCCAGTTTGCCGCCGTATTTGTTGCATTCTGCCACGAATTCCGGGATAACGGTGGAAGCTCCATGGAGCACCAGCGGGAACCCGGGAAGCATGTTGGTGATCTTTTCCAGACGGGCAAAATCCAGTTCCGGTTTGCCTTTGAACTTGTAAGCCCCGTGGCTGGTGCCGATGGCGATGGCCAGGGAGTCCACACCGGTCCGTTCCACAAATTCCACAGCCTGGTCCGGATCCGTATAGGTGGCGTCTTTGGTGTTGACCTTTACGGCATCTTCCACGCCGGCCAGTTTGCCCAGTTCGGCTTCCACCACGACCCCTTTGTTGTGGGCATAGTCCACCACCCGTTTGGTCAGTTCGATGTTTTCTTCAAAAGGATATTTGGAGCCGTCGATCATGACAGAGGTAAAACCGCCGTCCACGCAGGCCTTGCAGATATCGAAATCAGCGCCGTGATCCAGGTGCAGGGCAATGGGCAGACCGGTGTCTTCCATGGCGGCTTCCACCAGGTGCAGCAGGTAGCTGTGCTTGGCGTATTTCCGGGCCCCGGCGGATACCTGCAGAATCAGGGGAGATTCTTCTTCTTTGGCAGCATCCACAATGCCCTGGACGATTTCCATATTGTTGACGTTAAAGGCGCCAACGGCATAATGGCCTTCGTAGGCTTTCTTGAACATTTCTTTCGTGGTTACAAATGGCATGGTGAAACCTCCTTGAGTATCAGTTATTTTTATTATACCATACTTTCCGGAAATCGGGCGGCAGGGGAGCGGTGATTTCCACCGGTCTGCCCGTAAAGGTTTCCCGGAAGGCCACCTTCCAGGCATGGAGATAATGGCGGCCGGGAGCCCCGGGGGTGCCGTAGAGGGTATCCCCCAGAAG
>NZ_FR902091.1:47123-48519 GCF_000437815.1 Acidaminococcus sp. CAG:542 | reverse complement strand
CCGGCTTCAGACCGTCCCGCACATCCGGCAGGGCCCGCTGGACGATGACGCTCATGGCGTAGTCGATGTAGCATTTCTGCATCTCATCTTCCACATAGACGGGGATTACCTTGCCGGCAGAGATGGTCTGCTTGTCATTCTGCTGATCATCCACGTTCTCACGCTTCCTTCCTGCGTCTTTTTGACGCGGTTATTTCAAGAAAAGGTCATAGACCTGCTTGCCGATCAGCAGGACGGTCATGACCAGGTACAGGGTGCGGATGTAGCCCACACCTTTTTGTATGGCAATCTTCGCTCCCAGCCGGGCGCCCAGGATCTCCACCAGCCCCATGGGCAGGGCATAGGCCAGATACACCCGGCCCAGCATCAGGAAAGCCACAAGGCCTCCCAGGTTGCTGGCCAGGTTCAGGGCCTTGGTATTCCCGGCAGCGGTTACGAAGTTATAGCCGAAATAGAGGAATCCGAAGATCAGGAACGAACCTGTCCCCGGTCCGAAAAAACCGTCGTACATGCCCAGGAACCAGGCCATGGCGGCGATGCCCAGGGCAACGGACCGGGTCATTTCGGTCATTTCATTGACCCCGTCCCAGTTTTTCCGGTAATAGGTATAGCAAGCCACTCCCACCAGGGCCAGCACCACAATGTACCGGAGCAGCTGTTCCGGCAGCAGGGAGGCAATACAGGCCCCGGCGGCACTGCCCAAAAAGGACAGGGGCATCATCTTCAGGATCTTCCGGTCCACTTTCCCGGACCGGGCAAAGGTAAAGAAACTGGTCACCGCGCCGATGGAGGAGGCCAGTTTGTTGGACCCCAGGGCAAAGGGGGTGGGGATGCCGGTGGCCATAAAGGCCGGCAGGGTGATCAGACCACCGCCGCCTACCGCCGCATCTACAAAAGAGCCGATGAAGCCGGCTGCCAAAAGGAAAATCAAATCCTGCCAGTGGAATTCCAGCATGGGGTCACTCCTTCCAGGTGAAATAGACGCCGGCGATGCCCTCCCGGCAGAAGGCATTCAAGGCCGGCTCCGTCATCTTGTTGCTGACGGCATAAGGGTTGGCCTGGGTCAGTTCCGCATTGTCCAGGGGCCAGCGGACCCCGGTAATGCTTACCCGGCAGGAGGGAGTAAGAGGCAGCAGGCTCACTGCCCGGGGCCGTTTCCTCCCGGCGGTAAACCGCAGACCCTCTCCCGGCTGCAGGTAGCACAGCATTTCCTGGTCATCGGCCAGGATGGCGCTGCCTCCCCTCCGGGCATAGGCCAGCAGGGTATACAGATTGCCGAACAGATGGTCCGCCCGGCCGCCCCAGATGCCGGTGGCCAGCACCGTCCGGTCACCGGGGATATCCTGGAGCACCAGGGACAGATCCGTATCGTCCTTGTTCACCGGGTAGGTCTTGA
>NZ_FR902091.1:14789-47080 GCF_000437815.1 Acidaminococcus sp. CAG:542 | reverse complement strand
CGGGCAAATGCCTCCCAGGCTCCCGGTGCCGCACTGTCCCGGTCCCCGTACAGGAACCCGGGCACCACCCCGGCCGCCCGGCAGTGGTCCGCGCCCCGGTCCGCCGCTGCCACCACAAGGCCGGCGGCAGCCTTTTGCAGCCACTGGGGATCCGGGCGCCGGCCCCCGGCCACCACCATCAGGAGCGGTCCTCCCGTCCGGCTGCACTGGAGCTTCCCCTGGGGAAGCTGGATTTCCATGGTCATGAAACGCTCCTTAGAAGTCCAGGTTGGTAACCTTGCCGGCGTTTTCCTCGATGAACTGCCGGCGGGGTTCCACCTTGTCCCCCATGAGCACGGAGAACACGGAATCCGCCGTGGCCGCATCCTCCAGCTGCACCTGGAGCACTGTCCGCTTGCTGGGATCCATGGTGGTTTCCCACAGCTGTTCCGGGTTCATTTCCCCCAGGCCTTTGTACCGCTGGACATAGGGGTTGTTCTGGCGTCCCACTTCGTCCAGTTTCTTCTGGAGTTCCTCATCGCTGTAGGCATAGGTGTGCTTCTTGCCCGTGCGGATCAGGTACAGAGGAGGCTGGGCAATGAACACGTTCCCGTGGATGATGAGGGGCTTCATGTACCGGTAGAAGAAAGTGAGCAGCAGGGTCCGGATATGGGCCCCGTCCACATCCGCATCGGTCATGATGATGATCTTCCCGTACCGGGCTTTGGAAATGTCGAATTCATCCCCGATGCCGCAGCCGAAGGCGGTGATCATGGCCCGGATTTCCTGGCTGTTGAGCATTTTGTCCAGACGGGCCTTTTCCACGTTCAGGATCTTGCCCCGGAGGGGCAGGATGGCCTGGAAGTTCCGGTCCCGGCCCTGTTTGGCGCTGCCCCCTGCGGAATCCCCTTCCACCAGGTAGATTTCCGTTTCTTCCGCGTTTTTGCTGGAACAGTCCGCCAGCTTCCCAGGCAGGCTGCTCACTTCCAAAGCTGATTTCCGGCGGGTCAGGTCCCTTGCTTTTCTGGCGGCAGACCGGGCCCGGCTGGCCATAATGGCTTTTTCCACGATTTTCTTGGCCACCGGCGCGTTTTCTTCGAAGTATTCGGTGAGGGCTTCCGTCACCATATTGTCCACAATGCCCCGGACTTCGCTGTTCCCCAGCTTGGTCTTGGTCTGGCCTTCGAACTGGGGTTCCCGGACCTTCAGGCTCATGACACAGGTGAGCCCTTCCCGGACATCGTCCCCGGACAGGTTGTCCTCGTTGTCCTTCAAGAGGCCGTTTTTCCGGGCATAGTCGTTGATGCACCGGGTCAGGGCCTGTTTCAGCCCGGCCAGATGGGTGCCCCCTTCCTCCGTGTTGATGTTGTTCACGAAGGTGTAGATGTTTTCCGTGTAGGCATCGGTGTACTGCATGGCCACTTCCACAATGGTGTCCTGCCGTTCCCCTTCCACGTAGATGGGTTTGGCATGGAGGGGTTCCTTCCCTTTGTTGACGAATTCCACAAAGGAAATGATGCCCCCTTCGTAGTGGAACACCTCATCCTGGCCGCTCCGTTCGTCGGTGAGCTGGATCTTGACTCCTTTGTTCAGGAAGGCCAGTTCCCGGATCCGGTGCTTCAGGGTGTCGTAGCTGTAGACGGTTTCCGTGAAAATGGTGTCATCCGGCCAGAAGGTGACGCTGGTGCCGGTTTCGTTTTCCGGGCATTCTCCCTTCACATACAGGGGACGGGTGGTCTTGCCTTTGGAAAATTCGATGCCGTAGATCTTCCCGTTCTTCTTGACCTCCACCACCATCTTCTTGCTCAGTGCGTTGACGCAGGAAACCCCCACGCCATGGAGCCCGCCGGAGACCTTGTAGCCGCCGTCGCCGAATTTGCCCCCGGCATGGAGGACCGTCATGACCACTTCGATGGCCGGTTTCCCCACCTTGTGCATTTCCACCGGGATCCCCCGGCCGTTGTCCGTAACAGTGATGCTGTTGTCCTGGTGGATGATCACCCGGATATGGTCACAGTAGCCTGCCAGGGCTTCGTCGATACTGTTGTCGATGACTTCATACACCAGATGGTGAAGCCCCCGGCCGCTGATGCTGCCGATGTACATGCTGGGACGTTTCCGCACGGCTTCCAGGCCTTCCAGGACCTGGATCTGTTCCGCCCCGTAATCCCCGTGGACGGCAATCTCTTCTTCAATCGTCTGTTTCTTTTTCGCCATACAAACCTCCCGATTTTATCGCTTGCGCAGGGTCCTGCTGGAAATCCCCGACAGGATGATCTTGTCCCGGGTGACCACACAGCTGGCCGGCGGGTAGTCCTCGGTCAGGTCCACCACATTGTCCCCGCCCAGTCTGGGCTTCAGGAAAAACCGGTAGATGTTGGTCCGTTTGTTCCGGATGTCGAAGATCCCGATGATCTCGTCGCAGCGCACCACATAATTATTTCCTACGTGCAGGTACATAAGTCCGTCTCCTTCTGGCTTTTTCCAGGGTCTGCCGGATGGTTTCCTCCGAAAGGGCTTCCGGCCGGAGGCCTGTTTCCACCATGACGGCAAAAGCCTTTTCCCCGGCAGTGGCACGGGGGTCCAGAGCCCGGTTCAGGGCCCATTCCTCCAGTACTGCCTTCACGTCAGTAAATGTTATTCTATCACACTTCACCAGCTCCCGGCAATCTTCGTACCGGAGCCAGGGCCGCAGATCCAGCTGTTTCCGGATTTCCCGGCGCAGTTCTTCCTGCTGTTTCCGGCGGCAGCCTGAGCAGATTTCCTCATCTCCGATAAGGGGCACTCCGCACAGAGGACATTTCCGGCTGTCGTCCCGCCGGGGCATGAAGGGTTTTGCCTCCTGCCGGGGCTGGGGTTCTTCCTCAATGACCCCGTGGTAGAACTTCAGTTCCCGGATCAGCCGTTTCCGTCCCTGGAGCGCCGGCACCAGGAGCCGGTTCAGCTGATTCAGCAGTTTCCCCTGCATCATGTGGAACTGGTTGGACCACATGGGATTGTCCGTATGGACGTACAGGACTCCCTCTTCCAGCCGGTAAGGCTGGGAATGGCTGGCCCCGGTGTGGCCCAGGATCTCCGGCCAGTGGCTTTTCAGCCAGTGGAGCAGGAACTGCTGCCGGGCCCGGGGAGTCCGGAGCACTTTCAGGATGAGAAGTTCCGAATCTTTCATGGCTGTTCCTCCAGGATTCCCTCTGCCACCCGGTAGGCCGCCACATCTCCTTCCACCGGAGCCAGATGACGGTCGTTGACGGTCAGGAAGGTCTGGACCGTTCCGTTGATGAAGCCCAGGAGCTTCTCCCGCCGGTGCTGGTCCAGTTCACTGAGCACATCGTCCAGGAGCAGCACCGGATATTCTTCCCGGACGGACCGGATGAATTCCAGTTCCGACAGTTTCAGGGCCAGCGCGGCGGTCCGCTGCTGACCCTGGGATCCGTAGGCCCGGAGAGGCCTTCCCTCATGGAAAATCTCCAGATCGTCCCGGTGGGGCCCCAGGCTGGTGTAGCCCCGGACATAGTCCAGCCGGTGGCGCAGCTGGAGCTGCTGCCGGTAAAAAGTTTCCCAGGCTGCCGGCCCGGGGTTTTCCGTGATCCCCTGCTCCCCTTCGCTGCGCTTCTGCACATAGGAAAGGGTCAGGGCACCCTGGGTGCCGGTGATCCCGTCATAAACCTGTTGGGCCGCCTGGACGATCCCCGCCAGGGCCTGGAGCCGCAGGTCCAGGATCCCCGCCGCCAGCCGGGCCAGGGCTCCGTCCCACACCAGCAGCTGGGCTTCCTCCAGCTGTTCCCGGTCCCGGCACTGTTTCAGGAACCGGTTCCGCTGCTGGAGCACCCGGTTGTATTTGGTCAGAAGGTCATAGTACACCGGGCTGGTCTGGGCGATCTCCATATTCAGGAATTTCCGCCGGAGGGCAGGATCCCCTTTCACCAGCTGAAGGTCATCGGGGGTAAAGAGCACCAGGTTCACCAGGCCGTACTGTTCCCGGGGGCTTACCGGATTCCCGTTCAGGAGATTCTCTTTTTTGGTCCGGCCCCGGACCGGGTACCGTTTCACCAGCAGCCGGTTGGACCCGTACCGGTCCCGGTACTGCAGTTCTGCCGCCCATTCTTCCGCTCCGAAGCTGGGCAGCTCTTCCTCGTGGCGGGTCCGGAAGGAAAACCCCCGGGCGGCAGTATAGATCCCCTCCAGCAGGTTGGTTTTCCCCTGGGCGTTGTCCCCATAAAAGATGGTTATATCATGTGCAAGAGGAAGGGACACCTGGCTGTAGTTCCGGAAATGGAGCAGCCGCAGGTTTTCCAGGCGCATCAGAAGATGACCCGCACCGGGGTCAGGATGTAGGTGTAGCTTTCATCCCCTTCCGGCATGAGCCGGGCCGGAGACAGAGAAGCGTTGGTTTCCAGGCTCACCCGGTCCGTGCCGCAGTTCTTGAAAAAGTCGGTCATGTACCGGGAATTGAAAGCGATGTTCAGCGGCAGGGATTCCCCCACGGTCTGGCAGGCGATGATTTCCTTCCCCTGGCCCATGTCGCTGACAGCGGAAGACAGCACGATCCCGTCCGCATCAATGGCCAGCCGGACAATATTGTAGTCGGACTGGGAAAACAGGGATACCCGCTGGATGGCCTTTTCCATGTCCACCCGGTTGAAAATCGTCCGGTTGCTGAAGGAAGGAGGGATAGGTCGTCTGTAATCAGGGAATTTCCCTTCGATCAGACTTGAAATAATGGTGAGATTTCCCACCTGGGCCATGATCTGCCGTTCTTTCAGAGTCAGGGTCACCGGTTCCGGCAGTTCTCCGTTCAGATTGCTTCCGATTTCCTTCAGGAGACGGGCAGGGATCAGCAGGGAAAATTCGCTGTCATCCCCCTCCGGCAGTTCCAGATCCTTGATGGCCAGACGGTGGGTATTGGTGCCCACGGCAGTGAGCCTCTGACCGGATTTTTCCAGGTAGACCCCGGTGTACAGCGGCCGGCTGGCATCCGTGGAACAGGCGTACACCGTGGTGGAGATCAGTTTCCCCATCACTTCTTCGGAAAGCCGGAGCACCCGGTCCCCTTCAAAAGAGGGCATGGCCGGATATTCTTCCGGGTCCATCAGGGGAATGTGGTACTGGCCTCTGGCCTTGGCTGCTTTCAGGGTCATTTCTTTTTCACCGGGCAGCTGCTGAAGGGTGAGCACTTCGTCCGGATCGAAACGGGCCAGCAGATCCCCGATGGCTTTGGCGGGGATGAGAAGCTCTCCGTCCTCCTGTCCGTTCACGTCCATTTTCTTGTTCATCATGTAGGTATTGTCCATGGCAATCAACTGAAGGGTATTTCCCTGGAGAATGGCATGGATCCCGGAAAAAATCGGTGCGTTATTGCTGGATGAAATGGCTCTTTTTACGATATTGACGCTCTGAGCCAGTTCTTTGCTTTCACATGAAAACTGCATGGCAGTACCTCCTTGTTTCTAAAACGATGAAATTATAAAAATTCGTAGTCTTCGTAGTAGGGCCTGTGGGTATGTGGAAAAGTCGCTCCAGCCCCATTCCAGGCTGTTGGAATCATTGGGATAACTCTGTGGATAACCGGTTTTCACTTATCCACATATCCACTTTT
Source organism: Acidaminococcus sp. CAG:542 (assembly GCF_000437815.1). Lineage (NCBI taxonomy): Bacteria > Bacillati > Bacillota > Negativicutes > Acidaminococcales > Acidaminococcaceae > Acidaminococcus > Acidaminococcus sp. CAG:542. The sequence goes on along the minus strand of NZ_FR902091.1, from coordinate 41,505 downwards.
TCAGGGACTTTTCGGGTTATCCACAAAATTACCAACAAGTTATACACAAGATTATCCACAAGTTGTGGATAACTCAGGGATCATTTCTTCAGATCTTCCACCAGTTTGGCCAGCTGCCGTTCCAGATTGTCATTTTTCGCTTTGTCGTCAGCGATCTTGTCACAGGCATGGAGGACTGTGGTGTGGTCCCGGCCTCCGAAACATTCTCCGATCCGGGGCAGGGACAGGTCCGTCAGTTCCCGGGTAAGATACATGGCGATCTGCCGGGGATAGGCGATGGAGCGGGTCCGTTTCTTGGCTTTCAGGTCTTCCACCCGGATCTTGTACCGGGCGGCCACCAGTTCCTGGATGGCTTCCACGGTGATCACCTTGTCCACAGTGCTTCCCATGTCCAGGTCCTTCAGGGCTTTCCGGGCCAGTTCCATGGTCACCGGCTGGTGGTTCAGGTTGGCAAAGGCGTGGACCTTGGTGTAGGCGCCTTCCAGCTCACGGATGTTGGTCTTTACATTGGTGGCGATCAGCTGGATCACTTCCAGAGGGAATTCCAGATGGTCCTTTTCCGCCATGCTCCGCAAAATGGCACTGCGTGTTTCGAAGTCCGGGTGGTTGATCTCGATGATCAGTCCCTGCATGAACCGGCTGGTGAGCCGCTCTTCCAGGGTGTCCAGTTCCTTGGGAGGCCGGTCGCTGGAGATGATGATCTGTTTGTCCGCCTGTTTCAGGGCTTCGAAGGTGTGGAAGAATTCTTCCTGGGTGGATTCTTTTTTCCGCAGGAACTGGATATCGTCGATGAGCAGCACGTCGATGTTCCGGTATTTGTTCCGGAAGGCTTCGTTGGTGTTGTGCTGGATGGCGCCGATCAGTTCATTGGTGAAGGTTTCACTGGAAGTGTAGAGGATCTTCATCTGGGGGAATTTCTTGTGGATATAGTTGCCGATGGCGTTCATCAGGTGGGTTTTCCCCAGGCCCGGGTCGCTGTACAGGAACAGGGGGTTGTAGCTTTTGGCCGGTGCGTTGGCCACCCCCATGGAAAAGTTGAAGGCTTCTTCATTTGATTTGCCCCGGATGAAATTGTCAAAGGTGTATTTGGGGGACAGATGGGAATCGAATTCCTGGGCCGGTTTGGCCGCTGGCTGGGGTTCCGGCTGGAAGGCTGCGGGAGCCGGGGTTTCTTCCGGCTGGGCAGGGGTGTCCGGAAACAGGTTCTGTTCCTCTTTGGGCGGTTCCACTACGTCGATCTGGATCTCCATGGGCTGGCCGCAGATCTGGGAGAGGCTTTCTTCCATCATGGGCAGGTATTTTCCCTGGAGGGTATCCTTGGTGAACTGGTTGGATACATCCAGGGACAGGGTATTGCCCTCCAGGGTCCGGGGATGTGCCGCATCCATCCAGATTTTCCAGCTCCGGCCCTCCATGCTGGCGGAGAGGGCTGCAAGCATTTCGGCCCAGACCTGGGCCAGGTTTTTCGTCGTCATATCCGATCCATCCTTTATCCTTTTAATAGAGACTTCATTATATCACGAAACAGGCCGGTCCTGTGGAAAAACCTGTGGACAATGTGGATAACTTTTTTCCCGGGCCGCCGGAAGAACGGGGCAGGGGGCCCGGTTCCGGTTATCCACAAATCCAGAGTTATACACAGGGAGTTATCCACAGATGTGGATAACTCCCTGTTGAAAAACATGGTCAGCGGTTGAACAGACGGTCCCAGAAACTCCGGTTCTTCAGCCGGGAGGCTTCTTCTTCCGCGGCTTTGGCCCGGGCTTCCGCCGCGGCGATTTTTTCATCGGCGGCCTTCAGACTGGCGGCGGCGGTTTCCTTGGCGGCGGTAAGGGCGCCGATCTGCTGTTCCTTCAGCCGCAGCACCGCTTCCTGCTGGTCTGCTTTGGCCTGGGCGGCGTCCCGGGCCCGGGCCAGATCCTTCAGCTGGACTTCCTTCTGTTCCGACTGGGCCTTGTATTCCAGATACTGGACCTTTTCCTGGGTCAGCAGCTTGGTGGCGTTCATTTCCGCAATGAGCTTCTGCTGGACTTTCCCCAGCTGGTCCTGGACCGTATTCATCTGGATCAGCAGCACTTTGTTTTCGTGGCGGAGCTGTTCCAGTTCCTCATCCTTGTTCTGTTCATAGACAATCACGGGGTTTTCCGACCGTTTGCTGTCCAGGAACTGGACGGCTTCGTCATCCAGCATCAGGAAACGGTTCTGTTTGACCAGGTGGCCTTCCAGTTCTTCTTCATACCGTTTGATCTGTTTGCGGATGGCTTCGTAGGAAACTCCCTTTTGTTTGGCATAGTCTTTAATGGTGATCATGGCGGACATCCCTCAATATGATATAGATTTCCAGAACAGGAAGAAAACCGCCAGGGGCCCGGCGGCTTTCCAGACAACCGGCGTCCTGCAATGTTTCCACAACGTTGTATGGAAAAGGAGCCGGCCGGTTCCAAAGGTTGTATGAGTATAGTATAGCATATTCCGGCCCGTTTGTCCGGCCCCTGTGCATAACTGGAGGAAAGAAACCGGAAAAAGCCCGGCCAGCCAGGGGTCCCCGGGTTTTCCACAGGGTAAAAAGTTTTCCACCGGAAGTTATCCACAGATGTGGATAACTTTGGGGATAAGCCCATTTTATGGGGGCGGAGAGGGAGGAGGGGGTGTGGATAACTTAAGTCAGGAGTCAGGAGTCTGAAGTCGGAAGCCTCAGGACAGGATCCGTCTGGCTGGACGGATCCCTTTGATTCTGTAGAACCAGAATCAAAAGCAATCTGAGAGATCATTTCGTCCAAAGGTTCTACACATTCAAAAAATTTGCCTGCAAATTTAACCTTCGGCTCCAGACTCCCGACTCCAGACTTGAGCCGCTATGCGGCTCTACAGCTAGGAGGTGTTGCAGGTTTTGTACAACACCTCCAGTGGACATGTGGATAAATCTGGGGATAAAGTCCCGGATCCGGCATGGGCTGTGGCTCCAGGGGTTTTCCACAAGCCAGGGAGTTTTCCACTGAAAGTTATCCACAGGTGTGGATAAGTATGTGGATAATCCCTTTTTATGGGGCTTCCTGGCTGTGGAACAGGGATTTCCCCTGTGGAAAACTGCTTCCCACCGGGCAAAAAACACCCCTGTCCCTGTGCAAAGAGCAGGGACAGGGGTTACAGAGAGCTGGGATGCAATAGGGGGTGTTCCATGGAAAATGCAACATCCCAGTCCCGGGTCGCGACCCGGGACTCTCGGCTCGGGAACGGGGGTGTGAAGTTTTCACACTCCCTTTTTCAACGCAGCCGTCAGGGCCTCGATTTCCTTGTTCAGCTCCGGATCTTTCTGCCGGTCTTTTTGGATCTTTTCGCAGGCGTGGATGATGGTGCTGTGGTCCCGGCCCCCGAAACATTCTCCGATTTTCTTCAGGGACAGGCCGGCCATTTCCTTGGTCAGGTAAATGGCGATCATCCGGGGCACCGCCACCCGTTTGGTCCGTTTCTTTTCGATCAGTTCCGACCGGTGGAGCCGGAAATGGTCCGCCACCTGCTGCTGGATGGCGTCCACGGTAACGAACTGGGGGGTGTCCAGCAGGGCCAGTTCTTTCAGGGCCCGGCGGCACAGATCCAGGGTAATGGGTTCCCGGGTCACGGTGGAATAAGCGCAGACCCGGTTGTAGGCTCCCTCCAGTTCCCGGATATTGCTGGTGATGCTGCTGGCAATCAGCAGAATCACATCGTTGGGAAAGGGAACCTGCTCTGTATGGGCCAGGTTCTGGAGGATGGCCATCCGGGTTTCCAGATCCGGGTGCTGGATGTCGGCGGTAAGGCCGGAATTGAACCGGCTGATCATCCGTTCTTCCAGGGTGTCCAGTTCCCCGGGGGGACGGTCGCTGGAAATGATGATCTGCTTGTTGGCCTTTTCCAGGGTGTTGAAGGTGTGGAAAAACTCCTCCTGGGTGGATTCCCGGTTCCGGAGGAACTGGATGTCGTCGATGAGGAGCACGTCGATGTTCCGGTATTTTTCCCGGAAGGCTTCCAGCCGGTTGTGTTCCACGCTTTCGATCAGCTCATTGGTGAAGGTTTCGCTGGAAATGTACAGCACTTTCATATCCGGGTGGTTCTTCCGGATCTGGTTGCCGATGGCGTTCATCAGATGGGTTTTCCCCAGGCCGGAGTCGCTGAACAGGAAAAAGGGGTTGTAGGCAAAGGCCGGGTTGTTGGCCACGGCCATGGCGGCTGCCTTGGCAAACCGGTTGGAATTTCCCACCACGAAATTGTCGAAGGTGTACCGGGGAGAAAGGTTGGTGACAAAGGGCTTTTTCAGGACCGGGGGAGCCGGTCTTTTCCGGGCCAAGGGCGGGGGGGACGGATGTTCCGCTGCCGGTTCCTGCTCGGCGAACAGGTCCAGTTCCACCAGTTTTTTCTTGGCCATGACAAACCTCCTTTCTCCTGTAAGGGATATTTTTCATTATACCATATTCCCCGGCATGTGGATAAGTGCCGGGAGCAAGAGGGGGGAACCCGCAGAAAACCTGGCTCCAGGGAGTTTTCCACAGGAAAGGGAGTTTTCCACAGAAAGTTATCCACAGGTGTGGACAACTTTGGGGAAAACCCCGGAAATACAGGCCGGACGGGGGATTTGTGAACGTGCGTTCTGTGGACAAAGGGATGCTGGGAAGCCGCAGCCTTGCATCTCCTTTCGCAATTTCCTATAATGGAACCAACTGCAGCGCCGGGAAAACCGGCGGAAGGAGGAAACTTATGAGCAAATGCCGCATTGCCATTACGGCGGATACCTATCCTTATGCATCGGAGGTGACCAACCTGGTGGAGGCGCCTTTTGCCCCCCGGGGACTGGTGGAAGTGATTGCCCGGCTGGGGGCCATCCCGGTGGTGCTTCCAGATGTGCCCGGAGCTCGGGGGGAGGACTATGTGGACCTGTTCGACGGGCTGATCATCCCCGGAGGGCCGGACGTGGATCCCACTCTGTTCGGGGAGGAACCCAAGTGGAAGATCGGCCGGACCAACTACAAACGGGATCTGTTCGAACTGGAGCTGTTCCGGGCCTTCTACCAGGCCGGAAAACCCATTTTCGGCATCTGCCGGGGCTGCCAGCTGATTAACATCGCTCTGGGAGGGAATGTGTACCAGGATCTGCCCAGTGAGGATCCCCAGTGCACCATCCGTCATTCCCAGGGGGCACCGGGAGGGTATCCCACCCATCATGTGACTTTAGTTCCCGGCAGCAACCTGTTTGAGTCCCTGGGAGAAAAGGCTTATGTAAACTCCCGGCACCATCAGGCCATCCACCGGGTCGCAGAGGCCCTGGAAGTCACCGCCGTGGCTCCTGACGGGGTCCAGGAAAGCGTGGAATCCCACGACCACAAGCAGATAGTAGCCGTCCAGTGGCATCCGGAAAACATGTGGCAGGAGCATCCGGAACAGCTGAAGCTGTTCGAGGATTTCCTGGCACGGGTAAAAGAAAAGGTGTGAAGCGCTGCTTCACACCTTTTCTTGTCAGCGGTCAATGGCCGCTGACCGCTGACAGGGCTGCTGCGTACCCAGCAGCCCTGTTTATCTATCCGTACTTCTCCTTCCGTACATCACGCCCTTGTCCTTGTACATCTTCCGGTCCACCTGGGTGAGGATCTGGTCCACGTCGGGGATGGGGGTCCGGCAGGTGACGGCGCCCAGGGCCACGCTGATGCCCCGGGCTTTGTACCGGTCCTTCAGGCTGTGGATCAGCTCCTCAGCCTCTGCTGGAGCGTCGATTTCCCGGATCAGGAGGAATTCATCGCCCCCCATCCGGAACACCTTTCCCAGGCCCTTCATTTCGTCCAGTACCTGGGCGGCGGAACGGATCAGCCGGTCTCCCGCTTCATGGCCCTGGGTGTCGTTGACCCGCTTCAGGCCATTGATGTCCCCGAACACAAAGACCAGATCCTGTCCACCGGGCAGGGAGGCTATGGTGTCGTGGAAGGCATACCGGTTCCCCAGGCCGGTGAGCTGGTCCGTCCGGCTGTTGGCCTGGAGAGTCCGCCGGTTGTTCCGGATCCGGAGCATAATGGCAAAGAACCGGGTCAGGGTGGCCAACAGCAGGCTGACGGACCGGAAGGTATCCGGGGTGGGGTTCACCACTTCCGTATACCCCAGGGACCGTTCCCCCTGGGTGAGATGGCCGGACACAATGCTGCGGATCCCGGGAATCCGGAGATGGAAATCCGGTTGTTTGGCCAGCAGCTGGGGCATATCCGGGATCAGGGCCAGTTGTTCCTTGTCAAAGGAGTTGTACAACAGTTGTACGTCTTTTTTGGGTACGTGCTGGAGCTGATCCTTCATGGGTTCCAGCCCTTTCCGGACCCATTCATAGGTGGCGCTCACCGTGTCATCGGGGCCTTCCTCAAAAATGTAGAACCGTTCCGCTCCCATGTTTTCCGCCAGTTGGATGATCATTTTCTGGATCCCCAGGTCCGGATCCTCTTCCCGGAGACCGATGGCAATCGCGTCATTGGCGGCGGCTTCCCGGAAGATCAGATCGTTCCGGGCAATGTCCATATCCACATATTCCTTCAGGTTCAGGGCCATGGAGAAGTGGAGCACCCGCCCCCGCCAGGGTACCAGAGTATCCCGGACCAGAAGGTCCAGGCCGGATTTCACACTGTGATGGGTGGCGGTGTGGAACCGGTCCTGCCGGAGGATGGACAGGGGACAGTAGGCACAGGGGGCCTTCTGTCCTTCCAGCAGTTCGTAGCATTTTTTCTCTTTATACTCCCGGGGCCCGTCCACGTGGTAGGCCTTTTGGGCAGCCTGGTTCATGTAGACCATCTCATAGGTTTCCGGATCGCTGATCATCACCAGTTCGTCCATGGTGTCGAATTTTTCCCGGTCAAAGACGATCCGGTCTCCGATGAACACCGATTCCCCGTACCGCTGATCCCGGGATTCCTTCAGCCGTTCCGTGAGAAGGGCCAGCAGGTTGTCCAGGTTGTCCACTTCCGATCCCCGGGCCAGGGCATACTGGAGGTACAGGGTGCAGCTGTAGCCGTCCACTTCCGTAATGCCGTGGATGGCCTGGGTCAGCTTCTGGATCTGGCTGTCCAGCTGGTCCTTCAGGGTGGTCTTGGTAAAGCCCAGGAAGCAGCAGCTGCCGATGTGAGCCAGGGAAATGGTGGGAAGATGGAGATGCTGGAAGGTTTCCACCACTTTGATCAGCAGTTTCCGGCCCGCTTCCGGCCCGTAGGTCCGGCGGAACTGGTCGAATTCCGGGATGTCCAGCAGGAAGGCGGCATAGTCATCCTGCTGGTACCGCCAGGAATCCGCATACTGGAGGCCGGCTTCCAGCATGCCCCGGTAGCTGAGAAAGCCGGTTTCCGGATCTTTCAGATTCAGGTCCCGGATCAGTTCTGCCTGGGCGGGATAGTTCTCCAGATCGTCGAAATAGCCCAAAAGTCCCACAATCTGATTCCCTTTGTACAGAGGGAATTTGGTGGCTACAATGGGATGGGGGACGCCCCGGACAATGCAGGTCCCCAGGTGCTGGGTAATGGTCCGGCCCTGATGCACCACCTCTTCCTCATCGTTCTGAAAGGTGCCGGGCATGGGGTGCCAGCCCATTTCCTCGTCGGTTTTCCCCAGGATGTCCTTTTCTTCCAGACCGTAGAATTTCAGGAAGGAGCGGCTGGCACCCCGGAACCGGCGCTGGCTGTCCTTCCAGAAGAATTTCAGGGGGGAGGTGCGCACCGCATTCCACAGCAGGGTCTGGTAGTCGTGTTCCGTCTGGGGTATCTTTTCCAGAGGGACTCCCAGGGACATGTTGAACAGAGGCAGTTCTTTCCGGCGGGTGGTCAGATCCTTCCGTTCCCACACATTGTCCTGGACGGTCAGCAGGATGTTCCGGGTGGGATCTTTGTACAGGAACATGGCATGGAAAATCATCCACCGGTAGTTTCCGTCAGGCCGGCGGATCCGGAACTGGTCCTTGGCATCCACCCGGCCCTGTTCCCGGCCCTGGGCGTGGAGACTGTCCGGATCTGTGAACTGGAGAAATTTTTCCCGGTCGTCCGGATGGACGAATTTCTTGGCGTAGCGGGTCAGGAAGCCGGCAATGTCCGGATAAACGGCGTCACTGTTCAGGGAAGGCACGGAGCTTTGGAGCACCTGGACCTGGTCTTTCCCGATATCCAGATACATCAGGGAGTCGTACATGAGCACCAGGTTCCGGAACAGTTTGTCCAGTTTGTGGTGGAGCCGGGTGTTTTTGTCAAAGGTGATGTTCTGGATTTCCAGCCGGCCCAGACAGAACTGGGGATTGCCCATGATTTTCCGGGCCTTGATCCGGATGTACTGGCCGTTGTCCACATATACCAGGGAATGGGTGGCGGTGCTGTCCGCCACCTGGTCCAGGAACATCCGGAACTTGTCCCGGAAGGGATAGGCGGGATCCAGCAGGTTCTCATTGGCTTCTTCCAGGGAATGGGTGCCCACACTGGCCAGAACCTTCTGGTAGGCCTCGTTGATGTACAGCAGGGTGGCGTATTTCCGGGTATACCGGAACAGGCCCAGGGGGGCTTCGGACACCACGTTCATGAGACCGGCCTGTTCATAGCACTGGTTTTCCAGGCTGTTTTCCGGCTTGATGTGCATTCTCATCAGATGGGTCAGGAGCTTTTCGTAGGGCAGGGGACGGCTGTAGTAGAATCCCTGGATTTTTTCACAGCCGATCTTTTTCAGGAAGGCCAGCTGTTCTTCCGTTTCCACGCCTTCTGCCAGGGTATGGACTCCCAGGGTCTTGGCCATGAGCACGATGGAGGTGATGATTTCCTTCCCCTTGTCGTTCAGGTTCTTCAGGAAGGCCTGATCGATCTTCAGCTCATCGAAATGGTAGTTGTGGAGCACGTTCAGGGAGGAATAGGCACTGCCGAAATCGTCCAGCCAGATTTTGTAGCCGCTGTTGTGGAATTTCTGGAGGGTCTGGAAAATGTGGGAGGAATGTTGGACCAGGGCGCTTTCCGTCACTTCAATGCACAGGAAGTTCCGCTGGAGCCCGTATTTCCGTACCACTTTTTCCACCAGCTGGAAGGGGTCGGTGACCAGGAAATCCACCCGGGAGAAGTTTACGGAAATGGGGATCATGGGCTGGTGGTTCCGCCGCTGTTCCCGGAGCAGTTTGCCGGCCTGGCTCAGTACATACTGATCCAGCTGGTGGATCAGCCGGGCTTCTTCCAGGATGGGCACAAAGATCCCCGGAGAGATCATCCCCCGTTCCGGATCGATCCATCGGGCCAGGGCCTCCAGGCTGCACAGTTTGCCCGTAAGGCTCCGGATAATGGGCTGGTAGTACACCTGGATCTGGCCGGACTGGAGGGCCCGGGAGAAGTTTTCCAGCACAAAGACCCGGGTCTCCTGCTGGGCGGCCAGTTCCGGGGTATAGACAGCCCAGGACTGGATGGCGTTTTTCTTGATGGAATCGCAGGCGAATTTGGCCATGTCGAAGGCATGGCGCAGATCCGTCAGGGAAGCTTTTTCATTGGGGGGATAGATTCCTGCCTTCAGCTGGATGGTGGGGTTGCCGGTGCACTGGTCCACCTGCCGGGCGGCTTCCTGGAGTTTGTCCCGGAGCTTTTCCGCCGGAGCCAGGAGCACAAATCCGTCCCCGGTAAGCCGGGTCATCAGCTGGCCCGGGAACAGGGACTGGAGAATGCTGGCCACGGACCGGAGCAGGTTGTCCCCGGCCTGGATCCCCCAGGTGGCATTGTACAATTTGAAGTTGGTCAGGTTCAGGTATACCGGGTTGTAGGATTTCAGTCTGCCCTGGGCCTTTTTTTCCAGGGACAGGTTCAGGGCAGTCTGGTAGAAGGCACGGACCCCCATAAGCCCGGTGACCGGATCCTGTTTCCGGACCAGCACTTTCTGGGAGCTGCTCACCAGGTTCATGATCTATACGGTACCCACCTGGGGCAGGGTGCCTTTGGACAGGGTCCCTTCTATCCGCCGGAAATGGCCTTCCCGGGTCTTGATCCGGAAGGTCAGGTAAATCTGGGTCATGCCGGTTTCCTGGTGAGAGACAGCGGAGGCCTTCTGGCCCAGGGTTTCCAGGGGCTGGTAGTCTTCCGGATCCACCATGCCCTGGAAGGTGCCTCCGGTAAGGACCTGGAATTCCTCTTCAGTGGTGCAGGAATACAGGGACAGGAAGCCCGGGTTCACAAAAAGGATCTGTTCTGATCCCTGGGTGGTAAAAAGACAAATCCCGCTGGGCAGGGTATCGTAAAAACTGTGGAGTTCCTGGAATTTGCCCGGTGTATTCAAAAAAATCCCCCTCTTTGCCTGTAACAGATCCGGAAACCGCTGTGGAAGCAGTGTGTCCGGTCATATGTCCATAATCATATCCTTTATTATACCCCATCTGGGAGGTTCTGCCAGAAAAAGTTAACTGGGGAAGTTAATTGCCAGCGGAAAGAAAAAAATTCTGATCACCCTTTACAAAAAAGAAAAAATTTGCTAAAATACAATTTATCTGATGCGGGCATAGTTCATTGGTAGAATGAAAGCTTCCCAAGCTTTAGAGGTGGGTTCGATTCCCATTGCCCGCTCCATATTGAAAGACGGAAGGCTGTTGCTGAGGCAACAGCCTTTTTTTGTTTTCTCAGGAGCCAGGGTATGATATAATTGTCTTTTACAGAAAACGAATTTGATTTGTCTGGAAGAAACGGGAGGAAGACATGGCGGAGTACAATTTACTGCAGAAAAAGATCCTGGCGGACGGCATTATCAAAAGCGGGGATGTGCTGAAGGTGGACAGTTTCCTGAACCACCAGATCGATGTGCCCTTCATCAGCAAGCTGGGAGAAGAATTCTATCAGCTGTTCAAGGACCGGCCCATCAGCAAGATCCTGACCATCGAGGCTTCCGGCATCGGCATTGCCTGCCTGACGGCAGTCCATTTCCGGGTGCCGGTGGTGTTTGCCAAGAAAAGCGCCGGCAGCAACATGGACAAAGAAGTGTACAGCACGGAAATCAGATCCTTTACCCACAACAAGGTGAACCATGTAATCGTTTCCAAGAAGTATCTCAACGCAGGAGACCATGTGCTGATCATCGATGACTTCCTGGCCAACGGCTGCGCGGTGGAAGGCCTTATCGACCTGGTCCACCAGGCCGGCGCCGAAGTGGAAGGGGTGGGCATCGCCATCGAAAAAGGTTTCCAGGGAGGCGGGGACGCCCTGCGGAAGAAAGGCTATGATGTAAAGAGCCTGGCCATCATCGAAAAGATGGATGCGGCCACCGGCACCATCGTATTCCGGTAAGGGGGCGCCATGGAAGAAGAAAAAATCCAGGAACCGGCCCAGACTGGCACTGACCCGATTTACCAGTTTGATGGAAAAATCTCCCTGAAGAAAGCGGCGCCTTTCGGACTCCAGCATGTACTGGCCATGTTCGTGGCCAACATCGCTCCCATCCTGATCGTCACCGGGGCGGTAAAGATGCCTACGGAACAGGCGGCGGCCCTGATCCAGGCGGCCATGATCATGGCCGGGGTAGGGTCCCTGTTCCAGATGTTCCCGGTGGGGCCTCTGGGCAGCCGGCTGCCCATTATCATGGGGATCAGCTTCACCTTTGTGTCCACCTTCTGCGTCATCGGAGCCAAATACGGCTATGGGGCCATCCTGGGGGCGGCTCTGGTAGGGGGCTGTCTGGAAGGGTGCCTGGGGCTCATTGCCCGGTGGTGGCGCCGGTTCATCCCTCCCATTGTGTCCGCCAGCGTGGTGACCTCCATCGGGTTCTCCCTGCTGGGGATCGGGGCCAATTCCTTCGGAGGCGGCTTCGGGAATCCCCATTTCGGGGAAGCTCCCTACATGATCGTGGGTACCGTGACCCTGGTTTCCTGTCTGCTGTTCAACATCAAGGCCAAATCCTTCTACAAGCAGCTGTCCGTGCTGTTTGGCCTGGTGGTAGGGTACATCACCGCTTTTTTCTACGGTATGGTGGATCTGTCCAAGATCAGTTCCGCCGGGCTGTTTTCCCTGCCCCAGCCTCTGCCCTATGGGCTGGAATTCCATCCGGATGCCATTTTTTCCGTATTCCTGATTTTTCTGGTGTCTGCCACAGAAACCCTGGGGGATACCTCTGCCCTGACGGTGATGGGCTTCGGCCGGAATGCCACGGATAAGGAAATCGAAGGGTCCATCGGAGTGGACGGGTTCATCAGTGCCCTGTCCTCCCTGTTCGGCTGTCTGCCCATTACGTCCTTCAGCCAGAACGTGGGGCTCATTGCCATGACCCATGTGGTGAACCGGAAGGCCGTGGCCAGCGGGGCCGCCATTATGATCCTGGCCGGACTGTTCCCGGTGCTGGGAGTGATCCTGGCTTCCCTGCCGGAAGCGGTGCTGGGAGGATGCACCCTGATGATGTTCGGGTCCATTGTGGTCAGCGGGGTCCGGATGCTGGGCAGCTGCGGCTACAGCCAGCGGAACATGACCATCGCTGCCCTGAGCCTGTCCATCGGCATCGGCTTCACCCAGAATCCCTCCATCTTCAAGATTTTCCCGGACCTGATGAAAAGCGTCTTCGCAGAAAACTGCGTGGCGGTAGTGTTCGTGGTGGCCGTAGTGCTGAATCTGATCCTGCCGGATGAGATGAAATAAGGGCTGCTGCACGCAGCGTGCAGCAGCCCGGTCGCGGCCCGCGACCAGAAGGCTCCTCACGTTAACGTGAGGAGCCTTCTTTTTTATTCGAAACAACAGGTTGTTTAACCGGTTGTTTTCCTTTATTCGCCGCCTGGTTCAGCTTTTCCACCCATTGGGCTCCGTTGTCCCCATACTGGAGGCTCATGATCCGCTGGCCTCCGAAGTAGAGATTGCTGCCATCCTGTTCAGCAGAAGGTTGTGTATTGGGTTGTTCGTGGTAGACTTTGGCCAGGCTGCCGGCCACCAGGTAGGTCCGCTCCCGGCTGCTCATGTCCCCTCCGGGCTGGACCAGCCCCAGGTTCTTTTTGTTCACCAGGATGGCTCCGGTCTTTTTGTCCACATTCACATGTTTTCCGCTGTATTCATACAGCCGCTGGGTATACTTGTCCCGGCGGGATCCGTTGTTGGGATGGTCGCTGGGCATGAAGATGGTGCCCAGGAAGGTTTCCCGGTTGTTGCCCATCTTTTCCATTACCCGCTGCCACAGGGCACTGCCGGCTCCCGGGTTGTACCCGGCTTCCGTGGCGTAGGTGAAGCCCAGCTCATCCGCTTTCTTTTCCATAGGCAGGGTCACCAGCTTGGCACTGCCCAGGTTGGCCAGCAGGTTGGTGCCCACTGCTTCCAGCATATTGCTCTGGCTGCCGGCCACGGCTGCCAGAAGGGCAATGGGGAAGGTACGCTTCACTCCGTTGGCCGGGTCGTGCTGCTCCCCGTGACCCAGTTCATGGCCCAATACAAAGGCCAGTTCGTCCTCGTTGTAGTTCAGGGTGGTGAACAGGCCCATGTTTACGGATACATTGTGGCCCAGGGTGCAGTAAGCATTGAATTTGGTGCTGTTGTTGACAAAATAATGATAGGGATTCTTTTCGATGGAAGGATCAGTCTTGGCAATGGCGGCGGACAGCCGACCCATGACCCGGTCCAGCATGGCATTGGCTTCCGGATCCTCATTGACCCCTTCCTGCTGCTTGATCTGATTCAGGTATTCTCCCCGGCCCTTGCCGTCCAGGTAGGCCACCTGCTTGTTCAGCATGCTGTACTGGGCGGACACCAGGACGATGGAGCCGATGGCATTGCTCCAGTCAAAGGCTTCCGCTGCCGGCAGGGCGGACAGGGTCAGGGATGTGGTCAGGACCAGGCCGGACAGGGCCAGGGCCAGCTTTTTCTTCAGGTTTCGGGTGTGCAGACAGATCATGGGAATTCCCCCCTCCAAAGGTAACAGAAAATATATAAACAACCATAAAACAACCATTGTTTTATACCAAAACAACCGCATACAACCTTGAAAAATCCGGGAAACCTGTCACTTCCTCTGTCTGGATGACCCACATATGATATAATTGTTTCTATAGATTATAGAACAAGGAGAACCAGAAATCCATGAAAAAAATACTCTTTTTGACCACTGGCGGCACCATTGCCTGTACGGTAACCGATGAAGGCCTGGAACCTACCCTGAAGGGAGAGGACATCCTGAAACAGGTGCCGGAACTCCGGACCCTGGGAGAGATCACCGTCCGGGATCTGACCCTCCTGGACAGCAGCAATCTGGAACCGGCCCACTGGAGCGCCTGGGCCCGGCTGATCGGGGACAATTACAGCGATTATGACGCTTTTGTGCTCACCCACGGCACCGATACCCTGGCCTATACCTCCAGCGCCCTGTGCCGGATGCTGATCAATCTGGGGAAGCCGGTGGTGCTCACCGGGGCCCAGGTCCCCCTCAGCCTTACCAACAGCGATGCCCGGAGCAACCTGGAACTGGCTTTTTCCGTGGCGGCCAGCGGTCTGCCCGGGGTGTTCGTGGCCTTCGGGAACAAGGTGATCAAAGGGGACTGCGCCAAGAAGATCTTCACCCGGAACCCCAATGCCTTTGAAAGTGTCAATGAAGCTCCCGTACTGTATTTCGGCAAGGAGGGGGTCAAAAAGAACCTGCCCAGCCGGGAAAACGTGGGTGGCTTCCGGGTGGAAGAGAAACTGGAACCCCGGGTGATGGCGGTGACCATGACTCCCGGGCTGAAACCGGATATCATCGATTATGCGGTGGACCGGGGCTACAAGGGCCTGGTGCTGGAATGCTACGGAGCCGGCGGGGTGAATACGGACCAGCAGAACTTCCTGCCGGCCATCCGCCGGGCCATCAAAAAAGGCGTCCGGGTGGTGTGCGTCAGCCAGTGCCTTTTTGACGGGGTGGATCTGTCCCTGTATCCCATGGGGATCCTGGCGGCCCAGGCCGGAGTGGAATCCGGGGGCCCCATGACCCTGGAAGCGGCCGTGACCCGGCTTATGTGGAGCCTGGCCAACGAAACAGAAGAAGCATAAAGGAGGGAATCGTATGGCCGGAGATGCCAAAGCCCTGGTATCCCAGTTCCTGCAGGCCTGGCAGCGGGAACGGGACCATAAAATCAAGATCTGCCTCTTCGGGCAGCCGGGAGCCGGGAAAAGCTCTCTGATCAATGAACTGGCCGGCCAGCGGGTGGCCCGGGTGAGCCAGGCCACGGACACCACCCGTCAGGCCCAGATCGTGGAGTGTCCGGATGTGATCTATGTGGACCTGCCCGGCTATGACACCAGCCTGTTCCCGGAAAATGCCTATTTCAGCGCTTTTAATCCTCTCCAGTACGACCTGTTCCTGTGCGTGTTCGCCGGAAAGCTCCATGAGGCGGATGTGGAATTTTTCGGGAAGATCGCCCGGACCGGCCGGGTGTGTCTGTTTGTCCGGAACAAATGCGACGGGCTCTACGATCCTTCCTGCAGCCGGGAAGAGCTGGAGGAGAAGATCACCCGGGATGTCCACCATCTGGTGGGCCCCCGGGAACAGGTGGTATTCACCAGCTGCCGGCGGAACCGGCCGGCGGCGGAACGGGGGATCCCGGAACTGGAACGGGCCATGGGGGCGCTTTTGCCGGAAGCCCAGCGGGACCGGTTCTTCCGCCATGCCAAAGCCTATACGGAAGAAGCCCTGCTGGTGAAGCGGAAGGCGGCGGAACGGTCCCTGAAGAAATTCATAGTCCTGGCGGCGGCCAACGGCCTGAACCCGGTGATCGGCATGGACGCGGCCCTGGACAGCCAGATCCTGAAAAGCCTGTACCGGGCCATCCGGGAAGCCTTCGGAGTCAGCGAAAAGGAAGTCCAGCCGGAAGGGCCCAGTTCCCAGGTGGTGAAGAAACTGGCGGAAGGAGTCACCGGAGAACGGGTGACCAAGGGGCTGACCTGGCTCCTGCGGAAAAAGGCCTCCGGGAAAGTTGCCAAAGTGATCCCAGTGGTGGGAGGCGCGGCAGTAATGAGCTTCAACGCCGGAAGCATGTACTTTTTAGGTGAAAAATACATCGATGCCTGCTGGGAGTACGCCCTGGAACGGCTCCAGGCGGAAATCCAGATGGGGGAACCATGACAAAAGACGGAAATGCCATCAGAGAAAAACTGAAGAACCTGGATCAGGAGAATGTGACCATTGTGCTGTTCGGACAGCCAGGCTCCGGGAAGTCCAGCCTGATCAATGCCATCTGCGGCTACCAGGCAGCCCCGGTGGGGGTGGAAACGGACACCACCCGGGAGCCGTTGTTGGTGGAGCACGGGGATGCCACCTTTATCGATCTGCCGGGCTATGGAACAAAATCCTTTCCCTGGAATGAGTTCATAGAACAATTCCATCTTTTCAAGTATGATATGTTCCTGTGCGTATTCTCCGACAAGCTCCACCAGGGGGATACGGAACTGTTCCGGCAGCTGACCGCCCAGGGCAAGCCCTGTATCTTTGTCCGGAACAAGACGGACCTGATCTATGAGGAGGGGCTGAGCCTGGAGGAAAGCGAAGAGGCCATCCGCCGGGATGTGTCCGGACAGCTGGGCCGGGAAGACTTTGAACTGGTCTTTGTGTGTGCCCGGAAGGATGCCCCTTCGGGGCTGGATGAACTGAATGACGCCATCATCCGGAAAATGCCTGCGGCCCGGCGGGAGAAGTACATCCTCACTGCAGAGGCCCGGACCCGGCAGCAGCTGGATGCCAAACGGGAAGCGGCCCGGAGCTATGTGCGCCGGAGTTCCACCTACGCCGCCTACAACGGGATCAATCCCATCATCGGGGTGGATGCGGCAGTGGACCTTCTGATCCTGTACCAGATGTACGGATGCATCCGGGATGCCTTCGGGATCACTCCGGAACTGATCCACGGCAGCCGAAAGGTGTCCCTCCGGGACAAGGCCATGGTCCTGGGGGGCATGAGCAAGGAAGGGATCAAGGTGATCATCAAGACCCTGGGCCGGAAATTTGCCGCCCGGAGTTTCCTGAAGGCGGTGCCGGTGGTGGGCCAGGCAGCTTCGGCTCTCCTGGGGTACCAGCTGGTGCGTCAGGCAGGGCTCACCTATATCGATGCCTGCTATGAACTGGCCCGGGAACGGCTTCTGGACGAGCTGGACGCCCGCCGGGACAAGCCGGTGAAGAAGTAAAACAACCTGCGTCCGGCAATGGTTGTACAACAGTTGTTTGAGAAAAAGGGAGGTCGAAACCCATGAATCTGGAACCCTATGAAAAGGAACTGGAGAAACTGAATGCCTGTATCTGGGACTTTGCGGAACTGAAATTCCAGGAATTCCAGTCCGCCCAGGCTATGGAGGACCTGCTGGAGCGTCACGGCTTCCAGGTGACCCGGGGACTGGCCCACATGCCCACCGCCTTTGTGGCGGAATACGGCAGCGGGAAGCCGGTGATCGCCATCCTGGGAGAATATGATGCCTTGAGCGGTCTCAGCCAGGAAGACGGGATCTGGGAGGAGAAGCCCCGGGAAGGGAATCCCAACGGCCACGGCTGCGGCCACTGCCTTCTGGGCACGGCGGCAGTGGGGGCAGGCCTTCTCCTGAAGGATTACCTGGCCGCTCATCCCGGCCGGGGAACCGTACGGGTCTATGGATGCCCGGCGGAAGAAGGGGGCAGCGGCAAAACCTACCTAACCCGGGAAGGGGCTTTTGCTGACGTGGATGCAGCCCTTACCTGGCATCCCGGGACTCAGAACGAAGTGATGGTGGGATCCAACCAGGCCAACATCCAGGCGGCCTTCACCTTCCGGGGACGGGCGGCCCATGCGGCGGCTGCTCCCCAGAACGGCCGGAGCGCCCTGGACGCGGTGGAACTTATGGATGTGGGAGTCAACTACATGCGGGAGCATATGGCGGATTATGATCGGGTCCACTATGCCATCCTGGACACCGGCGGGGTTTCACCCAACGTTGTACAACCCAAGGCGGAAGTGCTGTATCTGGTCCGCTCCCGGACCAATGAAGAGACCAAACGGCTGTATGACCGGGTGGTGAACATTGCCCGGGGGGCGGCTCTCATGACGGAAACGGAGCTGTCCGTCCGGTTGGACAAGGCCGTGTCCAACCTGGTGCCCAACCGGACCCTGGGAAAAGTGCTGCATGATGCCATGGTCCAGGTGGGCGCTCCCCTCCGCACGGAAGCGGAAAAAGCTTTCCTGAAGAAGTTCCAGGACCAGCTGGCTCCGGAACGGGTGTGGCAGGATCCCGGGATGGCGCCTTTCCCGGATCCGGAACTCCGGGAGGAACTGATCCGGAAGGACCCCACCGGAGCTTATATCCTGCCCTACCAGCCCACCAACGCGGTGGCCATGGGGTCTTCGGATACCGGGGATGTAAGTTATGTGACTCCTCTGGCCCAGTTTGCCGCCGCCTGCTTTGCCATCGGCACCAGTGCCCATTCCTGGCAGTGGGTGGCCCAGGACAAGGGCACCGTGGCCCTGAAGGGCTGCTTCTTCGCTGCCCGGGTGCTGGCGGAAGGGGCCCGGACCCTTTATGAACAGCCGGCGGTGCTGCAGGAAGCCCGGGCCGAACTGGAAAAGCGCATGGCCGGCCGCACTTACCAGTGTCCCATCCCTCCGGACGTGATGCCCAGAGGGTATGGAAAATAAAGGGGCTGCTGCAGAGACAGCAGCCCTTTACACAAAGGAGGCTGACACCATGTTCCGTCCCATGCGGCGATTCAAACAGGCCCTTCCGGAAGAGGAATGCCGGAAGGTGCTGGAGGCGGAAAAACGGGGGACCCTGGCTCTGGCCGGGGATGAGGGGTATCCCTATGCCCTGCCCATCAACTATTATTACCACCGGGAAACCGGCCGGATCTATTTCCACGGAGCCGGGGAAGGCCACAAGATCGATGCCATCCGGCGCTGTGACAAAGTGTCTTTCTGCGTCCACGATGCCGGAGTGAAGCTCCCGGGGGACTGGGCTTACACAGTCCGGTCGGTGATCGTGTTCGGCCGGCTCCATGTGCTGGAGGATCCGGAACGGGCCATGGCCCTTTTGCGGCAGATCGGCCTGAAATACTACCCTTCGGCGGAGGAAGTGGACCAGGTGATGGCCCGGGCGGCCAGCCGGGTGACCATGCTGGAACTGGTGCCGGAACACATTACCGGGAAACGGGTCCATGAAAAGTAAAAAAATCAGTCATTTTCTCCTCTTTTCTTTGTAAATATATTGACACCCTCCCTTTTTCCTCTTATAATGATATGAGCTGTCAAACGATTTACTTATTATAGATCTTGACGTATCTTTGGAGGCAAGGGAGGGTTAGGAACATGAAGAGAACTTTTCAACCGAATAACAATCGGAGAAAAAAGACTCATGGCTTCAGAGAAAGAATGAAGACTCTGGGTGGTAAACAAGTCTTGAAAAGAAGACGTGCAAAAGGCAGAAAGAGATTGTCTGCATAAAGATCAAGATAGGCCGCTCTTCGCGGCCTATTTTACTACAAGGCAGGTGCAGGACTTTGGAACAGAATGTTCCTCCAATGAAATATACCCAGGCCAACCGGGTCAAGTCCCACCAGCGGTTCCAGGAGGTCTATGAAAAAGGCCGTTCCTTTGCGGACCGGTACGGGGTCTTTTACGTGCTCCCTTCCGAAAACGGAGAGAACCAGCTGGGGACGGCTGTGGGCAAAAAGCTGGGACATGCTGTGCTGCGGAACCAGGTAAAGCGCCGGATGCGGGAGGTGTTCCGGAAGGAACAGGCCCGTCTGAAGGGGAAACACGCCATTGTCTGGGTAGCTCGTCATCGTCTGGCACACGCTCCCTATGAAGTTTACGAGGAAGTTTTCCGGCGGCTGGCCAGAAAGGCCGGGCTGCTGTAAAACCCCGGAGGGTCTATGAAAACAATTGCCATTGCCCTGATCCGTTTTTATCAGGTATGGATTTCTCCCTGTTTTCCGCCCCGGTGCAGGTTCGTACCCACCTGTTCCCAATATGCGCTGGAGGCAGTCCGGAAATACGGGTTCCTGAAGGGATCCTTTCTGGCTGTGAAGAGAATACTCAAATGTCATCCTTTCCACAAGGGAGGATATGATCCTGTACCGTAACGGACAGGAAGAAAAGGAGTCGAACTTTGGAAATTTTAAGCTCGTTTGTCCAACAGGTTGTGGCCCACATCTATGAACTGACCCGTCTTATCGGTGAACCCAGCTACGGCCTGGCCATCATCATCATGACCATCCTGATCAAACTGATCCTGTGGCCCCTTACCGCCAAACAGATTTCGTCCACCCGGGCCATGAGCCGGATCCAGCCCAAGATGAAGGAGCTGCAGGCCCGGTACAAAGATGACAAGGTGACCCTGAACCAGAAAATGTCCGAACTGTACAAGGCCGAAGGGGTGAACCCCCTGGCAGGCTGCCTGCCTCTCCTGATCCAGATGCCCATCATGATCGGGATTTTCTACGGCATCCGGGATTTTCAGTATGCAGGCCCCAGTTCCTTCCTGTGGATGCAGAGCATTGCGGATCCGGATCCCTATTACATCCTGCCCATCCTGTCCGCACTGACCACTTTTATCCAGTCCAAACAGACCATGCCGGCTTCTGACAATCCCCAGGGGAAGGTCATGCTGTATTTCATGCCCCTGTTCATCGGGTACATCAGCTTCAAGTTCCCGGCGGGCCTGGTGCTGTACTGGGTAGTCATGAACATTATGCAGATTGGACAGCAGTTTCTGCTGGACCGGAAGAAATAAGAAGACAAAACAGGTGCCTCGGGGCCTGTAAGGAGGCTTGAAGATGAACATGGTGGAAAAGACGGGCAAAACCGTCGAGGATGCAGTGAAGGCAGCGCTGGCCGAACTGGGCGTCAGCCGGGACCAGGCGGAGGTGGAAGTCCTGGAAGAATCCAAACCTTCCCTCCTGGGCCTGTTCGGAGGCCGGGATGCCAAAGTCCGGGTAACGGTGAAGGAAGCGGAAGCTCCGGCGGCTCCGGAACCGGCGGAAGAGGCGGCTCCGGAAGCAGCGGAAGCCCCTGTGGAGAAGACGGAAGCGGCTCCCCAGGAGGATGCCAAGGCTCCGGCGGACCGGGAAGAGGAACGGCAGGCGGCAGCAGCGGCAGCCAAGGCCTTCCTGGAAGAAATCTTCCGGGCCATGGGCATGGACCTGCTCATCGAAAAATTCATCAGCCGGAAGGATGAGGAAATCATCCTGAAGATCCACGGGGACGGCATCGGCGTGCTGATCGGCAAACACGGCCAGACCCTGGATGCCCTCCAGTACCTGACCAACCTGGCCGGGAACCGGGGACGGAAGAACTGGAACCGGATCATCCTGGATGCGGAAAACTACCGGGAACGCCGGCGGGAAACCCTGGAACGGCTGGCCCGGAACCTGGCGGACCGGGTGAAACGGACCCGGAAAAAAGCCATGCTGGAACCCATGAATCCCTACGAACGGAAGATCGTACACATGAGTCTCCAGAACGATCCGGCGGTGACCACTTACAGCGAAGGGGAAGAACCTTACCGGAAAGTGGTCATTGATTTGAAATAATGGAACTGCATGAGGGGGTGCTGCACATGAAAAGCGGATATGCAGCACCCCCGTCAATGGTCAATGGTCAGTGGCCGGATGATAAAATTTGCAGGCAAATTTTTTTGGATTGAATCAAACCTGGTCTTAAAATAGACAGTCATTGCTAGAGTAAGCACGATATGTTTTTGCATAATAAAAGAATCTGTCTGACAGGACAGATTCTTTCCTTCGGCAATTGACCATTGACAATTGACAATTGACAAGGGGTTGTTGCTCAGGCAACAACCCCTTTTTTGGAGGAAAAAAAGATGGATGATACAATCAGTGCCATTGCCACTGCCCTGGGGGTGGGCTCCATCGGGGTGATCCGGATCAGCGGGCCCCACAGCCTGGCCATTGCAGACCGGCTGTTCGACGGCCGGGAAAAGCTGGGGAAGGAAAACGCTCGGAAGTTGTTGTACGGCCATATCCGGGACGGCAAAGGCCAGGTGGTGGATGAGGTGCTGGCAGTGTACATGCCCGGCCCCCATTCCTATACCGGGGAGGATGTGTGCGAGATCCAGTGCCACGGAGGACGGGAAGCCCTCCAGGAGATCCTGTCCCTGACCTTCCAGGCAGGGGCCCGGCCGGCGGAACCGGGGGAATTCACCAAACGGGCCTTTTTGAACGGCCGTCTGGACCTGGCGGAAGCGGAAAGCGTCATGGACATCATCAACGCCCGGAGCCGGCAGGCCCTGGCGGCAGCCAACCGGGGCCATCAGGGCGGTCTGTCCCGGCAGGTGAAGGCCCTGCGGAAGAAGCTCCGGGATCTGGTGGTCCAGCTGGAAGCCTGCATCGACTATCCGGAAGACGATATTGAAGAAGTGACCTATGACCGGACTGTGTCCATCCTGGAAGAAGGAAAACAGGCGGTGGAGACCCTGGTACGCCGGGGCACTGCCGGACGGATCCTCCGGGAAGGGCTGCGGACTGCCATTGTGGGCCGGCCCAATGTGGGGAAATCCAGCCTGCTGAACAGCCTGCTCCAGGCGGACCGGGCCATTGTTTCCAACATCCCCGGCACCACCCGGGACATCATTGAAGAACAGATGACCATCGGAGGGATCCCTCTGGTGCTCACCGATACTGCCGGGCTCCGGGACACCAGCGACCTGGTGGAAAAGATCGGGGTGGAACGGTCCCGGGCGGCCCTGGAAGATGCCCAGCTGGCCCTGGTGGTGCTGGACGGCTCCCAGCCGCTGGATCCGGAGGACCGGCAGCTGCTGGACAGCCTCCGGGACCGGAAGAAACTGATCCTGGTGAACAAGGCGGACCTGCCTCTGGCCCTGGACGTGGAAGCCCTCCGGAAAGCCTGTGGGGACAGGGATGTGATCGTCCTGTCCGTGAAGGAAGGCCGGGGCCTGGACCAGGTGGAACAGTGGCTCCGGGATTTCGTGTACGGGGAAGGCTCTGACAGCGAAAGCAGCAGCATGACCCAGAACGCCCGGCAGCAGAACCTGCTGGAAAAGGCCCTCCAGAGCCTGGAGGATGCCCTGACAGGGGCCCGGCAGCACCTGCCCTATGACTGTCTTACCATCGACCTGACCCAGGCCCTCCATGACCTGGGGGAGATCACCGGGGAAGATGTGCCGGATGAAATCATCGATGAGATTTTTGCCCAGTTCTGTGTGGGCAAGTAAAAGCGGAGGAAAACAGCATGATCGTAGTGGATCATTATGATGTGGTTGTTGTGGGAGCCGGCCATGCAGGGTGCGAAGCGGCTCTGGCAGCAGCCCGGATGGGACAGAAGACCCTTCTGGCTACCCTGTCCATGGACAATATCGCCCTGATGCCCTGCAACCCTTCCGTAGGGGGACCGGCCAAGGGACACCTGGTCCGGGAAATCGACGCCCTGGGCGGGCAGATGGGCCTGGCGGCAGATGAGGCCTGCATCCAGATGCGGATGCTGAATACCGGGAAAGGGTATGCGGTCCAGGCGCTCCGGGCCCAGGCGGACAAGCCTTTGTATCACACCATCATGAAGGAAGTGGTGGAAAACCAGGACAACCTGGATGTGAAGCAGCTGATGATCGACAAGCTGCTGGTGAAGAACGGCCAGGTCCAGGGGGTGGAAGCGGAAACCGGGGAAGTGTTCGAAGCGGATGCGGTGATCCTGTGCACCGGTACCTATCTCCGGGGGAAGATCCTCTACGGGGAAGTGGCCTACATGTCCGGCCCCATCGGCCAGCGGTCCGCCATGAAGCTTACCGGGTCCCTCCAGGAAGCGGGACTCCAGCTCATGCGGTTCAAGACCGGCACCCCTGCCCGGGTGGATGCCCGGACCCTGGACTACACCAAGATGGAACCTCAGTATGGGGATGAACGGGTCCGGAACTTCTCCTTCATGAGCACCATTACCACCCGGAACCAGGTGCCCTGCTATCTGACCTACACCAATCCCCGGACCCATCAGATCATCCGGGACAACCTGGACCGGAGCTGCATGTTCAACGGCATGATCGAAGGGGTGGGGCCCCGGTACTGCCCCAGCATCGAATCCAAGATCATCCGGTTCGCCGACAAGGACCGGCACCAGCTGTTCCTGGAACCGGAAGGGCTCCGGACCAACGAAGTGTATGTCCAGGGCATGAGCTCTTCCCTGCCGGCGGAGATCCAGGTGGCCTTCATGCAGACCATCCCGGGGCTGGAACACTGCAAGATGATGCGGGCCGGCTATGCCATCGAATATGACTGCCTGGATCCTCTCCAGCTGAAAGCCAACCTGGAACACAAGGCCATCAGCGGCCTGTTCAGTGCCGGCCAGGCCAACGGCACCAGCGGGTATGAAGAAGCCGCTGCCCAGGGCCTTATGGCCGGGATCAACGCAGCCCTGAAGCTCCAGGGGAAGAAGCCCCTGATCCTGAAACGGAGCGATGCCTACATCGGGGTGCTCATCGATGACCTGGTGACCAAGGGGACCACGGAACCCTACCGGATGATGACCAGCCGGGCGGAATACCGGCTGCTCCTCCGCCAGGACAATGCAGACCTGCGGCTGACCCAGAAGGGCCGGGATGCGGGGCTGGTCACCGATGAGCGGTATGACGCCTTTACGAAGAAGCGGGACATCATTGAACGGACCCTGGCCAATCTGTCCAAGATCAACCTGGCCCCCAGCGAGGAAAACCAGGAAAAGATCACCGGCCTGGGATCCACGGCCCTCCGGAGTTCCATCAATATGCTGGATCTCCTCCGGCGGCCGGAAGTGACCTATGAAAAACTGGCGGACGCCTTCGGCCTGGAAAAACTGCCGGTGGATGCGGCGGAACAGGTGGATGTGCAGGTGAAGTACCAGGGCTATATCCGGAAACAGAAACAGGAAGTGGAACGGGCCCTGAAACTGGAAGACAAGCTGCTGCCGGAGGACCTGGACTACAGCCGGATCCAGGAACTGTCTTCGGAAGCCATGGAGAAGCTCACCAAACAGCGGCCGGTATCCATCGGCCAGGCCAGCCGGATCTCCGGGGTATCCCCGGCGGACATCAGCGTGCTGATGGTGTATCTGGAGACCCAGCGGCGGAAGGGAGAAGAAGCATGAGTTACCGGGAAACCCTGAAACAGGCGGCAGAGGCTGCCGGCTTCCCTCTTACGGAAGGACAGCTGGACCAGTTCCAGCAGTATGGGGACCTGCTGCTGGAAACCAACAAAAGCCTGAACCTGACCGCCATTACGGATCCGGAGGAAGTGGCGGTGAAGCATATGGTGGACTCCCTGCTGGTGTACAACCGGGAAGCCTTCCACAACCACACCATTGTGGACGTGGGAACAGGGGCCGGTTTTCCGGGACTGCCCCTGAAGATCTATGATCCGGGGATGCGGGTGACCCTGATCGATTCCCTCCAGAAACGGCTGAACTTCCTGGGACAGGTGGTGGAGACCCTGGGACTGGGGCAGGTCCGGCTGGTCCACGGCCGGGCGGAAGATGCCGGGAAGGATCCGGCTCTCCGGGAGAAATTCGATGTGGCGGTGGCCCGGGCGGTGGCGGCTCTGCCGGTGCTGGCGGAATACTGCCTGCCACTGGTCCGGGTAGGCGGAGTGTTCTACGCCATGAAGGGTAGCAAATACCAGGAAGAAGCGGATGCCGCCCGCCATGCAGTGGAAGTGCTGGGAGGAAAGATCCGGGAGATCCGGCCCGTCCAGCTGCCGGGGCTTACGGACAAACGGGCCATCATCACCATAGAAAAAGTCCGTTCCACACCGAAACAGTATCCCAGAAAAGCAGGGACGGCAGTAAAGAAGCCGTTGTAAGCAGCCAAAAAAAGGCAATGTTTCACGTGAAACATTGCCTTTTTTATAGTCGAGAGTCGGAAGTCTGAAGTCTGGAGCCTCAGGAAAGGATCTGCCTGGTTGGGCGGATCCTTTCGATTATATAGAACCGGACTCGAAATCGACCCGGGATATCATTTTGCCCAAAGGTTCTACACATTCAAAAATTTGCCTGCAAATTTATCCTTCGGCTCCTGACTTCAGACTCCGGACTTGAGCCGCCATGCGGCTCTACAGCTTGGGGTTGTTGCACAGAACGTGCAACAATCCCATTTGTCACACAAACGTAACTTCTTTATGATATCCTAGGGGAGATACAACCGGAAGGAGGCTCCATCATGAACAAAAAAATTGCAGCTGCGGTGCTTTCCGCCTATCTGCTGGGGGCAGGTACCGCTGCCCTGCCGGCTCAGGCCTTTGACCTGGGATCCGTGCTGAAACTGGGGGGCATCAGCTACCTGGTCAGCCGGTTCGGCGGGGAGATCAACACCTTTATCAACAAACTGACTCTCCAGAAAGGCCTGGATACCCACTATGCCACCAAAGTGGTGCCCATTCTCAGTATGGGCAGCGGAAGCTATATCGGGGCCGTCCAGGTGGTGGGCCCCAAAGCTCAAGTGGACAAGGTAAAAGCCGTAGGCCAGCTGGAAGGAAAATTCCTCAGCGTGGCCCGGGTCAAGGCCATGATTCCCATCGACGCCACCAGCATCACCAACATCAACCGGGTTGACGGAGTGGGCGTGGGAGCCATTGTGGATTTTAAGCTGTGATAAGGCTATTGCACATTTTGTGCAATAGCCTGGTCTCGGGCCCAGGGTCTCGCGTCTCGAGCCAAATGAGAAATTTGCAGGCAAATTTTTGAACGTATAAAACCTGGTCCGTTATCCATAAGATATCCGTTTCCATATCCAGAACGTTTCTGGTCTGTACTTTCAAAAGAACCTGACTGAAAGACAGGTTC
>NZ_FR902091.1:0-14723 GCF_000437815.1 Acidaminococcus sp. CAG:542 | reverse complement strand
GACACTAAATTGGGCTGCTGCCCTGGCAGCAGCCCAATCCTCCAGAAAGGAATGATACCATGATCGATTCTCAAACCATCATCAACCGGTTCCTGAAATACGTTTCTTTCGATACCCAATCCAGCGAGGAAAATGACCGGGAACTGCCCAGCACTCCGGGACAGATGGTGCTGGCCAGATTCCTGGCGGAAGAACTGAAAAGCCTGGGGCTTACGGATGTGTCCCTGGATGCTCAGGGGTATGTAATGGGCACCCTGCCGGCCACGGCAGGGATCACCGGTTCCACCGTGGGATTCATCGCCCATATGGATACCAGCCCGGAAGCTTCCGGCAAGGACGTGAAACCGCTCCTGGTCCGGAATTATGATGGGAAAGACATCCTGCTGAACCGGGACAAAAAGATCCTGTTTTCCACGGAAGATTTCCCGGAGGTCAAAAAGTACCGGGGCCAGGATATCCTGTTCACCGACGGCACCACCCTTTTGGGGGCGGACGACAAAGCCGGGGTGGCGGCCATTGTGACAGCTCTGGAATATTTCCGGGACCATCCGGAAATTCCCCACGGGACTCTCCGGGTGGGCTTTACCCCTGATGAGGAAACCGGCCGGAGCTCCTCTGCCTTCGATGTGGCAAAATTCGGGGCGGACTTTGCTTATACCGTGGACGGGGGAGAACTGGGAGGCCTGGAATATGAGAACTTCAACGCGGACAATCCGGTGATCACCTTCCACGGCCGCAGCGTCCACACCGGCTCCGCCAAAGGGAAGATGAAGAATGCCCTGACCCTGGCCATGGAATGGCAGCAGGCCCTGCCTGCCGGGGAAAAGCCGGAATATACCGAAGGGTACGAAGGATTCTTCCATGTACACAAGATCACCGGGGATGTGGAGACCTGCAAAATCCACATGCTGATCCGGGACCATGACAAAAAGCATTTTGAAGAACGGAAAGCCTTCCTGGACCGTCTGGCCGCTTTCCTGAATGAAAAGTACGGGGCCGGCAGCGTGGAAGTGGAGCACCGGGACATGTACTTCAACATGGGGGAAAAGATCCGGGACGGACACATGGCCGTAGTGGAACTGGCCAAAGAGGCCATGGAAGCCGTAGGGGTCACTCCGTCGGTGGATCCCATCCGGGGCGGCACCGACGGAGCCCGGCTGTCCTGGCGGGGTCTGCCCTGCCCCAACCTGTTCACCGGAGGAACCAACTTCCATGGCCGGTTCGAATACCTCCCCATCCCCAGCCTGGTCAAAGCCTGTGAGACGGTGGTGGAAATCGGGAAGAGAGGATACAGGGTTTAGGGCCGTAAAACCGCATGAGGTTGTTGCTGCTATGTGCAACAACCTCATTTCTATGTTACAATATCCTACAGTGTCCCAAAAAGAAACGAAAGGAGTGGACCCTATGACCCGAGTCATTGCCGTGGCCAACCAGAAGGGCGGGGTGGGGAAGACCACCACCAGCATCAGCCTGGCGGCCTGTCTGGCGGAAAGCCGGAAAAAGACCCTGCTGGTGGACCTGGATGCCCAGGGAAACGCCACCAGCGGTCTGGGTATCGATAAAAACAGCCTGGCCTGTTGCATGTACGATGTGCTGATCAACAATACGGAGCTGGACAGCATCATCCAGCCCACTGCCTGGAAGAACCTGTGGGTGGCTCCCGCCACCATGAACCTGGCAGGGGCGGAAATCGACCTGATCGAAAAGAAGAATCCCGCCAATGCCCTGAAGAAGCATCTGTCCAAAATAAAAGACAATTATGAATACGTAATCATCGACTGTCCTCCTTCCCTCAGTTTCCTGACGGTGAATGCCCTGACGGCGGCGGATGGAGTGCTGGTTCCCATCCAGTGCGAATTCTATGCTCTGGAAGGGGTGACCCAGCTGCTGGCTACGGTGGACCGGATCCGCCAGTCCACCAATCCGGACCTGGCCATTGAAGGGATCGTCATGACCATGACCGACAGCCGGACCAACCTGTCCAATGATGTGGTGGCCCAGGTGAAGGAACATTTCCCGGATCTTCTGTTCAAGACCATGATCCCCCGTTCCGTACGGCTGGGAGAGGCGCCCAGCTACGGCCAGCCCATTACGGTGTACGATCCCCACGGGAAGGCGGCAGAAGCTTACAGGAGCCTGGCAAGGGAGGTGAAGCGCCGTGGCCGGTAAGAAAGGCGGTCTGGGCATGACGGGCCTGGATAAGATGTTTGGAGGGCGCAGGACCAAGGCACCGGCTCCCAAACCGGTGGTGGAAGAAAAGAAAGCCGGGGAAACCGTAGGGGAAGTGGCCCTGAAGAATCTGAAGCCCAATCCCTACCAGCCCCGGAAGACCTTCGATCCGGACAAGCTCCGGGAACTGGAGGAAAGCATCCGGCAAAGCGGGGTGATCCAGCCTCTCATCGTCCGGAAAAAAGGCCGGCAGTATGAAATCGTGGCCGGAGAACGGCGCTGGCGGGCGGCCAAAGCCGCCGGGCTCACCAAAGTGCCGGTGGTGGTCCGGGAATACGATGACAGTGCCATGATGGAAGTGGCCCTGGTGGAAAACATGCAGCGCAGCGATCTGGATCCCATGGAAGAGGCCCGGGGCATCCAGAACCTGATGGAAAGCCTGGGGCTCACCCAGGAGGAGGCTGCGTCCAAGCTGGGGAAGAGCCGAGCTGCAGTGGCCAATGCCCTGAGGCTGCTGAAACTGCCTCCTGAGGCGGCGGAAATGGTCTCTGCAGGCAAACTTACCCCCGGCCAGGTACGGCCGCTCCTGGGACTGGATGCGCCGGAGAAAATCACGGAACTGGCCCGGAAGGCAGCAGAAGGAGGCTGGTCCGCCCGGGTGGTGGAAGAAGTGGCCAAGGCGGAACGGGAAGGGAAGCCCTGGCATCTGTATTTCCAGACGGAAGAGGACCTGATTCCTCCGGAAAAACAGAAGAAGGGCGGTAAGAAAGCTGCCGGCAGGGAAAGCCAGCCCCAGGATACGGATACCCATGCCTTCCAGGAAAAACTGATCCAGTATCTGGGCACCCGGGTGAAGATCGAACCGTTCAAAAAGGACAGAGGAGGACGGATCCTCATCGAATACTACGGGCCGGAAGATCTGGAACGGCTCTATGATCTGCTGAAAGGGCCGGAAAAAAACGCCGGCCGGAAAAAGCCCGGCCTCTTTACCGTGTAGGAGGCGGCGATGGTGGGAATGGGTACGGTTGTGAATGTGGCCGCCATTGCAGGAGGCAGTCTGCTCGGCCTTCTGGTGGGCCGGGGAATCAAGGAAAAATACCAGGAAACCGTGATCTACGGACTGGCTTTGTGTGTCATTGTCCTGGGGATCCAGATGGCTCTCCAGGGGCAGCACATCCTGCTGACCATCATCAGTCTGGTGGTGGGCTCCATCCTGGGAGAAGCCCTGGGTATTGAGGAAAAACTGGAACAGGTGGGAACCCTCCTGGCTGAAAAATTCCAAAAATCCCGGAAGAAGGGGGATGCCGGGACGGACGCCTTTGTGGAAGGGTTCCTGAACGCCAGTCTGCTGTACTGTGTAGGGGCCATGGCCATTGTGGGGTCCATCCAGGACGGGCTTTCCGGGGATCCCACCACCCTTTACACCAAGGCGCTGATCGACGGTCTCAGCGGCATTATCTATGCTTCCAATTTTGGGGTCGGTGTCCTGTTCTCGGCTCTGTCCGTTGGGGTTTATCAGGGAATCCTAACCGCTTTGGCAGGATTCCTGGGGCCCTGGATGAGCCAGCTTGTGGTCCAGGAAGTTGCCGCCTGCGGCGGACTGATGATCCTGGGGATCGGCATCAACATGACTAAACTGTTGAAGATCCGGGTGGGAAACATGCTGCCGGGGCTGTTGGTGGCGGGCGTGGCTGCCGGAATTTTTTTCTAAAAACCCTTGCATTATTTGGACAAGTAGCGTATAATACAATTTATCGGGATTATAGCTCAGTTGGTTAGAGCGCATCGCTCACATCGATGAGGTCTACGGTTCGAATCCGCATAATCCCACCAATTGAAAATGAAAAGAAGCTGTTGCTCCGGCAACAGCTTCTTTTTTGTGTGTGCGAAAAGAAAAAAGAGGAAAAGGGCGGTGGGTTGGCAGCCGCGGGTTTCCTCCTTCAGCTGTTGACCATTGACTGCTGATCGGAGGCTGCTGCCTCTGCAGCCGCCTCCTCCCCTTTTTCCTGTAAACTCCTGCACTTTTTTTATGCACTTTCCCCGTTAAGGCTGTTTTTCCCATTCCAAAACCGTTCTTCCTCTTGTTCCACGGGCCTTTCGGTGTTACACTCCTTCTGGAAACACAGTTTTTTACTCTATCGGAAATGAGGTCTTGCCATGTACACTTCTCACCTGAAACATTCCCTGGCTGCCGGGGCGGCTGTACTGGTCCTGGGCACTGCCGGCCTGGGGGCTGTCGCTCCTGCTGACGAAGGATCCGTCCAGATCCCCAACCCCATTGTCAGTTATGGAACCTATGGATCCGCCGCCCGTGTCCTGGGATTTTGCCCTCTGACTCTCAGCCGGGATTCCGGCTATGCCCTGGAGGGGATTTCCGTGATCGGCGGCCGGGCTTCGGACCTTGCCTTCGTTCGGATGGGACAGCCGGACAGCAGGGTGAGAATCCGTACTGCATTAAAAAAAGATAATAAAAACAATAATCTCAGCAGAATTTACGGTACTGAATGGAAGAAGCAACGCGTAAATGAGACGGAAGTGGAACTGGCCCAGATCAGTCCCCAATCCTACGCCGCAACTTGGGAAACCGGGAACTATGTATTCGCCGTCCTGGGTGAAGGGATGGAACCAGCCGCTTTCCGGACCCTTCTCACCAACAGCCTGGTGGAAGACACAGAGCATTATTTCGCATCCATCCAAAAGAATCCGGAAAAAAGCGGGAAGAAAACAGTTTACAGTACTTTATAAGAAAGAGGGTGCTGCACGTTGCGTGCAGCACCCCTTAGCGGTAGAGCCCCTTAACCCATACCGTCCGGTCAAACTGGGGCAGCCACTGATGGGTTTTGTGGCTGTAGGTGCGGATCAGGATCTTTTCCGGGTACAGGTACAGGGAATTAGTCCATACCTGTTTTCCGTCCCAGGTGGGGTTGTACACATCCAGGATGGCTGTACCGGCAATCTGGTTCACCGGATTGGAAAAACTGGGATTTTTGGGAGAAGTATGGGTATGGCCGGAAACCCACAGGAGGATCTGGGGATTGGCCCGGAGCAGTTTGCCTATGGCTTTGGCCGGCTGGACATAATTCCGGGGTTTGTCCAGTTTGCTGCCGGGGACCATGGTTCCGGTGACAGGGGCATGACAGAAGATCAGGGTGGGTTCCTGCCGGTGGTCTTTCAGTTCCTTTTTCAGCCAGTCCAGCTGTTCTTTGGACAGTTCCACTGCATATTTGCTTTCCAGGGTATCCGGGGACAGGAACAGCAGGAAGTAGGATCCCAGTTTCCGGGAATGATACAGGGGACCAAAGTCCTTTTCATACTGTTGCATATGGAGGCCCCGTTCGTAGGAATCTGCCGGAACCAGTTTTCCGGTGCTGGACAGATCCCGGTGGTAGATGATTTCGTGGTTTCCGGCCAGGAATTCCTTGGGCTTTTTCAGATGGTCCGTCAGCTTCCGGGCCAGTTTGTAATCTGCCGGGCTGCCGGTTTTCTGGACCATATCCCCGGTAAAGACGCACAGGTCCACATCCTGCCAGCGGTTGATGTCCCGGACCGCCTGTTCCTTGTTGTGGATCTTCCGGGTCCGGACGTCCGGCTTTTGGGATTTGCTCCCATAATGGATGTCACTGAGGATCACCACCCACTGGTACCGGCGGGCCTCCGCGGTGGGGGCCAGGACCTCCATGGGCAGCAGACAGGCCAGGACCGTCAGCAAGGCGGTCATCGAAAGCCAAAATTTTTTATACATGGGGAACACTCCTTTCAGATAGGACCCATTATAGCAGTTTTCCAGGATGCTGCAGAGCAGCACAGGCGTGACGTGAAATCGTTTGCAGGAGAAAAACGGAAAAAGATAAAAAATGGAAAAAAGCCGAAGGAGCGCATCAATACTAGAATAGTCCTGAAAATTGCAATGCAAAAAATTGCGGAACTGTCAGAAAATATTGACGGGGAACCGGGAAACATGATATAAAATAGCCAAGGTTGATGCAAACGATTGCAGAGACAAGCAAAAAATATAAGATCATTTTCAGGAGGTTTTCACCATGGCAAAAGTAAAGAACTTCAAGACCATTTTCCCGGCGGTATCCGTTCCTCTGAACGCTGATTATTCCATCAACGAACCGGAATTCAGAGCGTACCTGCGCTGGATCAAATCCTTCTACAACAAAGGCATCGAAGGCCTGGTCTGCAACGGCCATACCGGCGAAGTCACCGGCCTGACCCGGGAAGAACGGAAACGGGTTACGGAAATCTGTGCGGAAGAATGCGGGGATGTGATGACCATCATCTCCGGGGTCAACTGTGAAAATACCGAAGGCGCCATCGAAATGGCCAAAGATGCCAAAGACGCCGGGGCTGACGGGATCCTGCTGATGCCTCCTCATATGTGGCTGCGTTTCGGGATGAACCCCAAAGCTCCCTTCCAGTTCGTGAAAGACGTGGCTGACGGTGCCGACATCGACATTATCATCCATCTGTATCCGGCCACCAGCAAAGCCTTCTATCCGGTGGAAACCCTGATCAAGATGGTCAAGGAAATCCCCCATGTAAAGGCCATCAAGATGGGCACCCGTGTCACCGCCATCTACGAACATGATGTCCGTGAACTGCGGAAAGCCTGCCCGGATGTATCTCTGATCACCTGCCATGACGAAACCCTGTGCGTATCCTGGTTCCCTGGCATGGACGGCGCTCTCATCGGGTTTGCCGGCTGCGTGCCTGAACTGATCACTGCAGCCTGGAGCGTCTTCAAGGATCCGGCCAACCACACCCTGAAGGAAGCCCAGGATGCTTCCAACAACATCTACCCCATCAGCCAGGCCATTTATGGCGGCGGCCAGCCTTCCGGTGAAGCCCATGCCCGCCTGAAGGAAGCTCTGGTACAGCGGGGCGTATTCACCAGCGGCCTCATGCGGAAACCGGTGCTGCCTCTGGACCAGGAAGAAAAAGACTGGGTGGCAGAAGGTCTGAAAAAGAGCGGCCTGCCTAAAGTGGATATGAAACCGTTTGAAAAATAAACAAACCCATCCTCCTAAAACAGGCGAAAACAATCCCTTTTAACGGATTGATTCAATCCACCCTTCTTACCTTCTATAAAGGAAACTGCAAAGCGGCTGCTCATCCAATGACGGGCAGCCGCTTTATTATCAGCAAAGGAATACACAATGGAAACAACAATCAATAAACAACTTGGCTTCGACCCGGCGACAGTCAAACGGCTGACTGCCCTGGAAATCCTCAAACGGATCGGCCCCGGGATCATCCTGGCCGGGGTGGTGGTGGGGCCGGGAGCCATTACCACCGCAGCCATGCTGGGTTCCAGCTATGGGTACAGGATGCTGTGGCTGTTCATTCCCATTTTCATCATGAGCATTACCTTTATGCTTACCTGTTACAGGCTGGCCATGCTTACCGGGATGCCTCTGCTCCACGGCATCCGGCATTATTATGGCAAAGGAGCAGCGGCCTTTGTAGGCATCTGCCTGTTCTTTTCCTGCCTGTTTTTCACTTTTGGGAACATTTCCGGCAGTGGGGCAGGGATGAATCTGCTGTTTGGGGTGGACTGGAAGGTAGGGGCGCTGATTATGCTGGCACTATTGCTGGGGCTGTATTTTTCCAAGGACACCTATTCCAAAATCGAAAAAGGGGTGATGGTCTGTATCCTGGGCATGATCGTGGCGTTTTATGCCACGCTGTACGCTTCCGGGGGACCGGATCCCCAGGGCTTTTTCCAGGGAATCATCCACTGGGGATTTCCGGAAGGGAGTGTCCTAAGCTCTCTGGCCTTTCTCAGCACCCATGCGTCCATTACCGCCGGGATTTATGGAACGTATCTGGGGGCAGAGAAAAAATGGAAGAAGCAGGATCTGTTCAATGGGACCATGCTGTCCGATGCCTGCGCCCATGTCCTGACGGTCATCCTGATTTCCGGGGCCATTGTGACCGTGGGAGCCATTGTGCTCCACCCCAGGGGCCTTCAGATCAGCAGTCCGGTACAGATGGCCGGGATGCTGGAACCGGTCCTGGGAAGCAAAGCCCGCTATGTGATGGGGGCAGCGCTGCTGGGATCTGCGTTTTCCGCTCTTATGGGGAACACTCAGCGGGGAGTGGTGCTGCTGAACGCCGGAATGGACTGGGAAGTGAGCCTGGAAAGCAAACGGGTCCGGTGGAGCTGCGTGGCCTGCCTGCTGCTGGGGGTGGCTGTGTGTTTTGCCTACAGTGGGTCTCCCACCCAGCTGATTTTCCTGGCCAACCTGGCCACCAGTATCGGAACGCCTACAGCCGGTCTGTTCGTTACGTTGATGATCTGGCGGAAAGACGTCCAAGCCGGCCTGAAGCCGCCCCGGCTGCTCCAGATTGCCATGACTGTATGCTATCTGTTCACCACGGCCTTGACAGTATACAGCTTCGGTTCAAAATTTATGTAAAAAAGGGAGCTGTGAAAAAATGATTTCTCATTTTTTCACAGTTCCCTTGGTCCGCCCGCATCCAGTGACCAGTGACAAGAGGCTAGTGACAGGGGTGTTGCACACAATGTGCAACACCTTTTTTCATCCAACCTTTGTCCTACAATGGTTGCACAACAGTTGTATCAGGTGCTTTCCCGTTCGATCAGCACCGAATCATAGACCACATGCTGGATGGCCACGGCACTCCGATCTTTGGCTTCGATCTGTTCCAGCACCAGCTGGGCGGCTTTCCGGCCGATTTCCCGGGCGGGCATTTCCAGAGTGGTCATGGTGGTTTCCAGCATACTGCCGATTTCGTGACCGGTCAGGCTGATGATCCGCACATTTCTGGGGACCTTTTTCCCTGCTTCCTTCAGGGCCCGCATGGCTCCGATCCCCTGGGCATCCATGGCCGCCAGGATGGCGTCCAGTTCCGGATGCTCCTGGAGCATCTGCCGGGTGGCCTGGTAGCCATATTCCAGGGAATTGGTGAAACCTTTGGCTTCGGAGGTGATCTCTTTCAATCCCAATTCCTCCAGGGCCTCCTTATAGCCCTGATACCGGAATTTATAGGGAGACAGTTTCAAAGAACCGGTTATGAGACCGGGATGGCGGCTGCCTTTGGCATACAGGTACTTTACCGCTTCGTAGCCGCATTTTACATAGTCCACGGTAACACTGGACAAGGTATCGTCCTGGATCCGGATCACCTGGGTCACCGGGATCCCGGAGGCCTGGATGTCCCGGACCAGTTTTTTATTCTTGCCGGTGCCTGCCAGCAGGATCCCGTCCACCAGGCCGTTCCGCAGCCGGCTGAGGCCGTCTTTTTCCATCTGAGGGTCATCTTCCGTGCTGCACAGCAGTGTGGCGTATCCCTGGTCACGGGCCGCCTCCTCGATGGCCTGGGCCACGGTGGAGAACACTGTCAAGTGGAGCCGGGGAACCACCACTCCGATGGTGTGGCGTTTGCCCTGGCGCAGACCTTTGGCCAGCAGGTTGGGCCGGTAGCTGAGCTTTTCCACGGCGGCCATGATCCGGGCTTTGGTTTCCGCGTGGACACAGGGATTGTTATTCAGGGCCCGGGAGACCGTGCTTACGTCCACACAGGCCAGCCTGGCCACGTCTTTCAGGGTTGGCATGGGTTTCCCTCCTTTCCGGACGGACCTTTTCGGACTGCGTCTGGATTTTTTTCTATTTCCGCTGATTTCTGAAAACGTTTGCAGATAAGAAATACATATCATACCTGGTGAAAAAAGTCAATAAAAAGCTGAAAAAGCCCGTGAATACTGATTATATAGTGCTGCTCACCCTGCAAGAAATTGCAGAAGTATCAGAAAACATTGACGGAAACAGGAGGAAAATGCTATAAAATAACCAGAAATAATGCAAACGATTGCAAGCAGCTGCCCCAAACAATCCCAAATTACCCGCTGCTGTCGGCCGGGAACCGGCAGCAGCGGACATGGACAAGGAGAAGGTATTATGTACATTGAACATTTGGGCTTTGACCCGGAGACGGTTCCCAAATTGACTTTTCTGCAGATGCTGAAGCGGATCGGTCCCGGCATCGTGCTGACCGGGGTGGTCATAGGCCCGGGAGCCATTACCACCGCCTCCATGCTGGGGGCCAACTATGGCTATGACATGCTGTGGCTGTTCATCCCCATTTTCATCATGGGCATCACCTTCATGCTGACCTGCTACCGGATCACCATGCTCACCGGACTGCCCATCATCCACGCCATCCGGCATTTTTACGGGAAAGCCGCAGCCGCTTTTGTAGGCTGCTGTCTGTTCCTGGCCTGCCTGTTTTTCACTTTTGGGAACATTTCCGGCAGCGGCGCCGGCATGAACCTGCTTTTCGGCATCGACTGGAAGATCGGGTCCCTGATCATGATCGCCATCCTGCTGGCCATGTATTTTGCCAAGAATACCTATTCCAAAGTGGAAAAGGGGATCCTGGTATGCATCCTGGCCATGATCGCCGCCTTCTACGCCACCCTGTATGTATCCGGGGGACCGGAATGGGGCGGCTTTTTCCGGGGTGTTACCCACTGGGGCTTCCCCAACGGCAGCATCCGCCACTCCCTGGCGTTTATCAGCACCCATGCGGCCATTACCGCCGGGGTCTACGGCACCTACCTGGGAGCGGAAAAGAAATGGAACAAAAAGGACATGTTCAACGGCACTATGCTGGCGGACGCCATTGCCCATGTGGTGACGGTGATCCTGATTTCCGGGGCTGTGGTGCTGGTAGGGGCCATCGTCCTCCATCCTCAGGGACTGCGGATCAAATCCCCTGTCCAGCTGGCGGATATGCTCCGGCCCTTCCTGGGCAGCTATGCCAACCTGGTCATGGGACTGGCTCTGTTGGGAGCCGCTTTCTCCAGCCTGCTGGGGAATACCCAGCGGGGCGTGGTGCTGCTGAACGCAGGGCTGGACAAGGATGTGAGCCTGGAAAGCAGACTGGTCCGGTGGAGCTGTACCGCCTGCATCGTGTTCGGGACGGTGATCTGCTTCCTGTACAACGGGTCTCCCACCCAGCTGATCTTCATTGCCAACCTGGCCACGGCCATCGGTACCCCCACCGCCGGGTTCTTCGTTACCCGGATGATCTGGCGGAAAGACGTGAACGAAGGGCTGAAACCGCCCCGGCTCCTCCAGATTTCCATGACCATCTGCTACCTGTTCGCCCTGGGCATGACCATCTACGCACTGGTGGCGAAGTTGTAAAGAGGTGGGGTGAAAATCACCCCACACCCCCCGTTTTTGTTGCCAACTTCCTTTTCATCCGGTAATATAATATAGAAAACAACTGGGAAAAGGAGCGATCGTATGGGAAAATACAACTTTGACCGGATCATCGACCGGAAGGGCACCAGCTGCCTGAAATATGATTTTGGGATGAAACGGAAGGGGCGGACGGATCTTTTGCCCATGTGGGTGGCAGATATGGATTTCGCCCTGCCGGAAGAGATCCTGGAAGACTTCCACAAACGGATCGACCACGGGATCTTCGGTTACACGGATCCGGACGCCGAATATTTCACCGCCCTGGACCGGTGGTTCTCCCTTCACCACGGATACCACATCCAGCCGGAATGGGTGACCCTGGGCTGCGGAGTGGTCTTTGGCCTGGCCACCGGGGTCAAGGCCTTTACCGAACCGGGGGATGCCGTGCTGATCCAGCAGCCGGTGTACTACCCCTTCCGGGAAGTGATTGAAGACAATGGACGGAAATTCATCAACAGTCAGCTCCATTACGAAAACGGAAAATATACCATTGACTTCGCTGATTTCGAGCAGAAAATCCTAGAGAACCAGGTAAAGGTATTCCTGCTGTGCAGTCCCCACAACCCGGCAGGACGGGTGTGGACCAAAGAAGAACTGACCCGGCTGGGAGATATCTGCCTGAAGCACGGGGTGATCATCCTGGACGACGAGATCCACTGCGACTTTGTCTATGCGCCCCACCATTTCACCAGCTTCCTGGCCCTGGATGAAAAGTACAGAGACAATCTGGTTGTTTTCAACTCCCCCAGCAAAACCTTCAATGTGGCGGGACTCCAGCCCGGGAACATCATCATCCCCAATAAAGAACTCCGCCGGAGATACCGGAAGGCCAACGCCGCCGCCGGCTACAGCCAGGGCAGCATCATGGGCCAGGTGGCAGTGAAGAGCTGCTATACCAAAGGGGATGCATGGGTGAAGGAACTGGTGGAATACATTGCCGGGAACATTGCCTGGGTACGGGATTTTGTGAAGGAAAACCTTCCCAAAGCCACCTTTGTGGAACCGGAAGGCACCTATCTGGTGTGGATCGACTTTTCCGGCTACGGGCTCTCCGATGAGGAACTGGAGCACCTGGTGGTGGATGAAGCCAAACTGTGGCTGGATTCCGGGAAGATCTTCGGACCGGCTACCTCCCAGTTCGAACGGTTCAACATGGCTTGTCCCCGTGCCACCGTGGAAAAGGCCTTCCACCAGCTGAAAGACGCACTGGAGGAAAAGGGGCTTTAAAAAAGAAAATTCTCTGTCTTGTAAAATAATATACTCTAAAGTATTATACTCTAGAGTATATTATTTTTTTATAAACAGGATAAAAAACAGGGCAGAAAGGAGGAAGAAAACCTATTATGAACATGACAAAACTCACTCTGGCTCCCCAGCAGAAACAGCAGCTGAACCTGTATCTGGTCCAGCAGATGAAGTTGCTCCAGCTGGGAGCTCTGGAAATGGAACAGTACATCCAGGAGGCGGTGGAAGCCAATCCTCTGCTGGACTTTCCCGGGGAAGGGACGGCTCCGGACTG
Source organism: Acidaminococcus sp. CAG:542 (assembly GCF_000437815.1). Classification (NCBI taxonomy): domain Bacteria; kingdom Bacillati; phylum Bacillota; class Negativicutes; order Acidaminococcales; family Acidaminococcaceae; genus Acidaminococcus; species Acidaminococcus sp. CAG:542. The sequence continues at coordinate 1,796 of NZ_FR902091.1, read as the reverse complement.
GCGGGAGACGGCGGGAGAACAGAGGCGGGACCGGACCGTCCGGGACCGGGAGGATGATTCCCTGCCGGACCCGGTAGCCAATGCAGGCCGGCAGGAAAAGACTCTCCAGCAGGTGGTGGAGGAACAGGTGGGGTGTCTGCGGCTTTCCGGAGCAGAACGGCACCTGGCCTTTTACATAGCCGGGACTCTGGACAGCCGGGGCTGGTGGACGGAAAGCGTCCCGGATACTGCCCGGGCCTTCGGGGTCACGGAAGAAAAGGTCCGGAAGGTGCTGGGGCTGATCCAGCAGCTGGAACCGGCTGGGGTGGGAGCCCGGGATCTGTCCCAGTGTCTGCTGCTCCAGCTGGAAAACCAGGGGAAAGAGGCGGACCTGGCCCGGAAAATCGTCCGGGAAGGACTGGATCTCCTGGGGCAGAACCAGATCCCGGCTCTGGCCCGGAAATTCCGTTGCACCCAGGAAGAAGTCCTCAAAGCCCGGGAACGGATCCGGGCTCTGGATCCCAAGCCCGGCAGCCGGTATGCTGCCAGTGGACCGGTGGTCTATCAGCGGGAAGACGTATGGGTGGAAGATACGGGAAAAGAGCTTCAGGTGACAGTCCATGATCCCTGGGGCCGGAAATTCATCCTGAACCAGGCGTACATGGACTGGGGCCGGAACCAGGGAACCCAGGTGAAATCCTATTTGAAGGAACAGCTGATAAAAGCCCGGCAGCTTCAGCAGCTGCTGAAGGAACGGCATCAGACCCTGCTCCTGGTGTTCCAGGCTCTGGTGACTCACCAGGAAGCCTTTTTCCGGCTGGGTCCCGGCCACCGGAAGCCTTTGAAGCTGGCGGATCTGGCGGAAGATACAGGACTGTCCCTGTCCACGGTGAGCCGGGCCCTCCAGCACAAGATCCTGGGGTGCCGGTGGGGCAGCTTCACCGCCGGCAGTTTCCTCCAGGGTCAGGCGGCCTCCCGGGAAGAGGGCCAGGTGACGGAAGAGAAGCTCCAGCAGCTGATCCGGGAACTGATCAACGGAGAAGACAAGCACCACCCCCTCAGCGACCAGGCTCTCTGCAGGGCCCTGGAACGACAGGGCATCCAGGTGGCCCGCCGGACTGTGAACAAATACCGGATAAAGATGGGAATCGGGGATAAAAGTGCCAGAAGGGAGTGGTGAGTGGCAGGGGCTGCTGTATGGGCAGCAGTCTTCCTTAAATTATCTCAAATTCCGTAAAATTATTTACAATTTACCCCTGAACAAAACATCTAAATGTGAACTGAATGTGAAGTACTATACATGAACAATACATGAGTTATAATAAAGACAGTTCGGAAATAGCCGAACAAAAAAGGAGGGGTTCTTATGGGAATGAATGGTAAAATGGAAACGATGGCTCGCACGGAAGCCGGCAGCGTAGAAGAGAAGATCCTGGAACTGTTCGCTCCCAGCCTGTCCGGAAGCGATGTCCCCAGCCTGAAAGACTGGGATCCCATGGGGTATTTCGATTTCGAGTAAACGGAACCGGTCCCTGGCATGATGGCAAGAAAGTAGGAGGGATGGATCATGGGAATGACAGCGAAAAGCGGTTACGAAATGACGAAAAAAGTGGAAGGGTTGCTGGATATCCTGACATTGGGTGTCCTGGCCACCAGTAAAGCGAAATCCAAAGTCACCGGGTATGAAGTAGAAATACCGGGGATGGTAAGACGGGAATTTCGGGTATAAAAAATAAGGTGTGCTGCAGAAAAAACTGCAGCACACCTTATTTTTTATACCGGCCATTGACAATTGACCATTGACCGCTGACAAAAAA
>NZ_FR902090.1:0-5068 GCF_000437815.1 Acidaminococcus sp. CAG:542 | reverse complement strand
TGGCAGCCGCATCCTATGCTATAATATCCCCAAAACACCCAAGGAGGAATTGCCCATGTCTCAACTGACCCAACAACTGCTTGACCGTTTTCTCCGGTATGTGAACATCCCTTCCCAGAGCCGGGCCGGAATTTCCTCCGTCCCCAGCACCCAGGACCAGTGGCATATGGCCCGGCAGCTGGAAGCGGAACTGGAAATCATGGATCTGGAGGACCTGCATCTCAGCGACCGGTGCGTCCTTACCGGATACCTGCCGGCCAACCTGCCGGAAGGTTTCACCGGTTCTGTGCCCAAAATCGGCTTCTGCTGCCATCTGGATACGGTGGATGTGAACCTGAGTCCGGAGGTCCATCCCCAGGTGGTCCGGAATTACCCGGGGGGAGACCTGGTCCTCAACGCTGAAAAAGGCATCCTCATGAAGGCCGCCGAACACCCGGAGCTGGCGGATTATGTGGGACAGGACATTGTGTTCACCGACGGCACCAGCGTCCTGGGGGCGGACAACAAGGCCGCGGTGGCCAATGTGATGACCATGCTCCAGTATTTTACGGACCATCCGGAAATCCACCACGGGGCCATTTACGTGGCCTTCGTTCCGGACGAGGAAGTGGGGCTGAAAGGGTCCAAAGCCCTGGAGATCAGCCGGTTCCCGGTGGATTTTGCCTACACCATCGACTGCTGCGCCCTGGGAGAAGTGGTGTACGAAACCTTCAATGCCGGTTCCGCCCAGGTGGACATCCAGGGGGTCAGCGCCCATCCCATGAACGCCAAGGGGAACCTGGTGAACCCTACCCTGCTGGCGGTGGATTTCGCCAACTTCTTCGACCGGAAGGAAACTCCGGAATGCACCGAAGGGAAGGAAGGCTACATCTGGATCAAGAGCATCCAGTCCAACGCCACCCACGCCACGGTCCAGCTGGCCATCCGGGATCATGACAAAGCCCGTTACGAGGCCCGGAAACAGACCATCCTGGCCAATGTGGAACGGCTGAAGCACCAGGAACCCCGGGCCCAGGTCCGCTGCACCCTGGAAGACATCTACGGGAACATTGCTGACGCCATGACTCCGGACAACCGGCAGGCAGTGGACTTCCTCTACGAAGCCCTGGACGAACTGGCCATTACTCCCAAAACCATTGCCATGCGGGGAGGCACCGACGGCTCCTATTTGTCCACCCGGGGGATCTTCACCCCCAATTATTTCACCGGGGCCCTGAATTTCCACTCCCGGTACGAATTCCTGCCCCTGCCTTCCCTGGAAAAATCCTGCCAGGTGACCCTGAAACTGGTGGAAAAAGTCTTTCGGAAAGCTGCTGGAAAATAAAACGGAAAAAATCCGAAAAGTTCCTTGAAAAATGGACCCGTTTCCTGTAAAGTGTAAGGAGCTTCTATTGCCATTCTGTATTTGAGGGAAAGAAAGAGGAATCCTTATGCTTCAGCGCAAGATCGAAAAATTCCTGCAGACCTGGAAACAGGTTCCGCAGCACAATCCCCTGGTGGTCAAGGGCTGCCGCCACTGTGGGAAAACCACTTCCATCCTGGATTTCGCCAAAAAGGAATACGCCCATGTGGTGTATCTGAACTTCCAGGAAAAGCCCGACTATGCGGCTATTTTCCGGGACTCCATGGATGTGAACTACCTGGTGATGCTGATCACCGCCCTGGCCGGTCCCGAAGCGGTGTTTGAACCCTATAAAACCGTCCTGGTGCTGGACGAGATCCAGGAATGTCCTGAAGCCCGTACCGCCCTGAAGGCCTTTAAAATGGACGGCCGGTATGACGTGATTGCTGCCGGGTCCCTGCTGGGGGTGAAAGGCTACGGCAAAGAGCCCGCTCCCATTGCGGTGGGCTGCGAAACCGTGGTGAACATGGTGCCCCTGGACTTTGAGGAATTCCTCTGGGCCAACGGGATCACCACTCCGGTGCTGGACATGCTCCACCAGAGCCTGGAAAAGGAAACTCCCGTGCCGGAAGCCCTCCACCTGCGGCTCAACGAACTGCTCCGCCAGTATGCCCTGGTAGGCGGCTACCCTGCCGTGGTGGAAACCTATGTCCAGACCCATGACATGAACGCAGTGCTGGAACAGCAGCAGGCCATCCTCCGGGATTATGAGGAGAACCTGTTCGTGGACGTGAACAAACGGGCCCGGGCCAAGCTGAAGACCGTACTGGACGCGGTGCCCCTCCAGCTGAACAAGGAAAACAAGAAATATCAGTATGCCCAGCTGAAAAAAGGCTCCAAGGCCTCCCAGTTCGAAGGGGCTCTTTCCTGGCTGGAAGAGGCGGGCATCGTCAGCCGGTGCTACAACCTGACGGAACCGGGGCTGCCCCTGGAACGCCACGCCATCGATTCCATTTTCAAGGTCTACATGAAGGATGTGGGCCTCTATGCCGCCATGCTTACCGGGGACGACCGGCTGAAGCTCCTCCAGGGAGATCTTTCCGGCTGCCAGGGCGCCGTCTACGAAAGCCTGGCTGCCGATCTTCTCAGCAAGGGCGGCCGGAAACTCTACTACTACCACAAGAACTCCGGCCTGGAAGTGGATTTCGTCATCCGCTGCCAGGGCAAGAGCACCCTGGTGAAGGCCACTCCCTCCACCGGCAACACCAAAAGCCTCAAGACCCTCCTCCAGCAGCCGGAAAAATACCAGGTGGAACAGGCCATCCAGCTGACCACCGACAACGTGTCCCGGAAAGGGCAGGTAGTGGAGATGCCGATGTATATGGGATTTTTGCTGGGCTGAGCTAACGCATAACCCAGGCGCACGATATGGGCCCATCTGCTTTGTCAGCGGGGATTTTCGAAAGCGGCATGTACCCTTTAGTACTATGCCGCCCTCGAAAATCTCCGCTTTCGCGCATCTGGACCCATCTCGTGCGCCTGGCGGGAAACGGGTGCCCATCTCTTTTCGCGCATCTGACCCACTCTGACGCCCAGGGCGGGAATCGGAGGCGAGTACTATGCCGCATTCGAAAATCTCCGCTTTCGCGTATCTGGGCACATCTTCCGCGCCTGGAGGAAATCGGGGGTGGATTGTACCAACAAAAAGTCCGCCCTGGGAGGGGCAGGGGACCAGCCGTCAGGCTGGTGGTGGGTTAGCAGCCTTTGGCTGCGTTTCACTTTCCAGAAAACCGCGGGGCGGTTTTCTTCCTTAACGACAAACGACGAATCCACAGCAGGCCGCCCGACGTGCGGCCCCTACGGACTGGTGTACACTGTCTTCTTTACAAGGAGGTATTCCCATGGATTACAATCTTTCTTCCTATCCTTATCCTTCCCGCCGCCGGGTGATCATGGCCCGGCGGGGGATGGTTTGTACCGGTCAGCCTTTAGCGGCCCAGGCAGGGCTGCGGATGCTGCTCCAGGGGGGTAACGCGGTGGACGCTGCCCTGGCCACTGCCATCTGCCTTACGGTGGTGGAACCTGACTGCAACGGCCTGGGCAGCGATGCCTTTGCCCTGGTGTGGATCAAAGACCGTCTTTACGGTCTCAACGGCAGCGGCCCGGCTCCGGCGCTCCTGACCCGGGAAAAGGTCCTGGCCGCCGGCCATTCCGAAATGCCCCAGCGGGGCTGGATTCCGGTTACCGTCCCCGGGGCTGTGTCTGCCTGGGCAGAACTCCACCGGCGGTTCGGCCGGCTGCCCTTTGCCAAACTCTTTGAACCGGCTATCGAATACGCCCGGGACGGGTTCCCGGTTTCCCCCATTGCGGGAAAACTGTGGAAAGCCGCCGAAACCACCTTCGCTCCCTTTAGGGACGACCCGGCCTTTGCCGGCTTTTTCTCCACCTTCCTGCCCACAGGATCCGCCCCGGAAGTAGGGGAAACCGTTGCTTTCCCGGACCATGCCCGAACTCTGGAACGGCTGGCCCAAACCGGCGGCGAAGCCTTCTACCGGGGTGAACTGGCGGACAAAATCGACCAGTTCAGCCGGGCCACCGGAGGCTATCTCCGGAAAGAAGACCTGGCCGGCTACCGGGCCCAGTGGGTGGATCCCATCCGCACCGACTACCGGGGCTATGATGTGTGGGAGATTCCTCCCAACGGCCACGGGATCACCGCCCTGATGGCCCTGAACATCATGAAGGGCTTCCATCTGGAGGAACGGGAAACCCTGGACAGCTACCACAAACAGATCGAAGCCATGAAACTGGCCTTTTCCGATGCCCGGCACTATGTGGCGGATCCCCGGTTCATGCACGCCCGGGTGGAAGACCTGCTGAGCCAGGACTATGCGGATCAGCGCCGGAGCCTGATCGGGGACCGGGCTCTGGAACCCCGGTGGGGGAAACCCTTCAGCGGAGGCACCGTGTATCTGTGCACCGCTGACGGAGAAGGGAACATGGTATCCTTCATCCAGAGCAACTTCCGGGGCTTCGGTTCCGGCATGGTGATCCCCGGCACCGGCATCGCACTCAACGACCGGGGGAACAATTTCAGTCTGGATCCGGCCATGGACAACTGCCTGGCTCCCGGGAAGAAACCCTACCATACCATCATCCCCGGCTTCCTTACCAAAGACGGAAAGGCCGTGGGCCCCTTCGGGGTCATGGGAGGCTTCATGCAGCCCCAGGGCCATCTCCAGGTCATCCTGAACACCCTGGATTTCCATATGAATCCCCAGGCCGCCCTGGATGCACCCCGGTGGCAGTGGATCGAAGGGAAAAAAGTGGAAGTGGAAGCCCAGGTGGATCCGGCCATCATAGAAGGCCTCCGGGCCCGGGGCCACGAAATCGTCGTGAAACAGGACCGCTCCACCTTCGGACGGGGCCAGATCATCTGGCGCCGGGAAGACGGCACCCTGGTGGGGGCCACGGAGGGGAGGACGGATGGAACGGTGGCGGCGTACTAGGGCTAACGCATAATCCCTGGGCGCCATAGCGGGCCATCTGCTTTGTCAGCGGGGATTTTCGAAAGCGGCATGTACCTTTTAGTACTATGCCGCATTCGAAAATCCCCGCTTTTGCGCATCTGGACCCATCTCGTGCGCCTGGCTCTCTCCCCCCTTTTTATATCCGCCCTTTTTAAGCCTACACACTGGCTGCCGTACTTACGGTCGGCGCTGGCCC
>NZ_FR902089.1:0-805 GCF_000437815.1 Acidaminococcus sp. CAG:542 | reverse complement strand
CTGCGGCACGCCCCTACGGCGTTGGGGTCGGGATGTTGTTTGTACGGTCAGTTGGACGGGGATTTCGGAGAACCCCGTTGTTCACGGCCGCCCGACAGCGACGGCGTAGGGGCTCCCCGCAGGGGAGCCCTTCCCGGCCTGCGGGTTTCACGTTCAAAGGCAGATGCGTGAGCATCTGGCATCCGAAACGATGAACGACATTCTGTCCCCAAAATTTCCCACCTCTTTTGGTATACTGGAACCAGGAAAAGAAAAGGAGGTAGGGATCATGAGCTTTGTTCTTGCGGAGGATATGGATTTTGGTACGGTGGAGACGGCGGTTTATGGGTACGTGAATTTCTGCCAGGGACCGGATTTTTATGAGTTCCGGATGAGTCCGGAGGCGGCACGGCCTTTTATGGAAAAAATCGACAAGGCCCTGGCGGGGCTCGATGGGGTGCTGAAAAAGCTGGACCCTCAGGCGCAGCCGTTGGATCAGGTCATTTACCAGGAGGGGGACGAGGACAACCAGGGGACTATTGTGTTCACCGCCTGTCTCCTGGGGCCGGTGGCCATTGACGGGGAATGGAAGAGTGAAGGGGATGCTCTGAAGTTCATCGATGAAATGGATCCGGAAGGGAAGCGGCATGTGGCCTGCGACCTGGTGGCCGACCAGTGTGATTTCGGCAATATCGTTACCCTGCAGCTGAAGAGGTTGGATGGGAGGGAGTAGGCCCAGGGGCAGTCTCTGGTAGCCACTAGCCGCTGGGGGGAACCTGCCAAACCCCAGGCCGGGAAGGGCGGGCCTTCGGCTCGCCCCTACGCC
>NZ_FR902088.1:149903-170486 GCF_000437815.1 Acidaminococcus sp. CAG:542 | reverse complement strand
GGTGTTGCACGAAACGTGCAACACCCCCTCTTTCACGTAATCACATAATTGCTCTTCTCGTTGTTCAGGAGGATCACGTCTTCCAGATCCAGATACAGGGGTTCCCCATCGGCCCACTGATGATAGGCGCTGCCGTGGGTCATCACCCGGAGGACATGGTCTCCCACCTGGATCCGGTAATCCACCGCATCTCCCATGTAAAACCGGTGCTTCACCGTTCCCTGGAGCATCCCACCGGTTTTGGACAGGGTGATGTTTTCCGGACGGACCCCGATCACCGCCGGCCCTTCCGGCAGCCCCGTTTTATTGGGAAAGGACACCTGGGTTCCCTGGACAAATACCCGTTCCTCCCGGACTTCCCCAGGCAGGAAATTCACCAGGCCGATGAAATCCGCCACCATCCGGTTCACCGGATGGGTATACACTTCATAAGGCCGTCCCACCTGCTGGACCACGCCTCCGTTCATCACCACGATCCGGTCACTCATGGTCATGGCTTCCGACTGGTCGTGGGTCACATAGATCACCGTGATCCCCAGCCGTTTCTGGAGGGAGGAGATTTCGAACCGCATGCTTTCCCGGAGTTTGGCATCCAGGTTGGACAGCGGTTCGTCCAGAAGCAGCAGACCCGGCTGGGCGATCAGAGCCCGGGCCAGAGCCACCCGCTGCTGCTGGCCTCCGGACAGCTGGCTGGGATACCGTTCCCCGTACTTGTCCAGATGGACCATGGAAAGAGCCTCGGCCACCCGTTTGTCCCGTTCCTCTTTGGGGACCTTCTGAATCTTCAGGGGATAGGCCACGTTTTCCGCCACGGTCATATGGGGCCACACCGCATAGGACTGGAACACCATGCCGATGTTCCGCTTTTCCGGGGGTACGAACACATGGGATTCCGCACTGCTCACCACCGTATCCCCCAGCAGGATACTCCCTTCCGTAGGCCGTTCAAAACCGGCGATCATCCGCAGGGTGGTGGATTTACCGCATCCGGAAGGTCCCAGGAAGGAAATGAATTCCCCGTCCGCCACCTCCAGGTTGAAATCCCCCACGGCGGTTACGGTGCCAAACCGTTTATAGAGATGTTCCAATTTTACTTGCGCCACAATAGTCCTCCTCGTTAAATGGCAATGTTGCCCTTGGATACCTTGTTCAGGATCAGGTTCCCCACCATGACGATCACCAGGATGATCACCGACAGCACCGAGGCATTCTGGGTATCCGCATAGGTCTGGAGCTCGTACAGCAGCACCCCGATGGTCTGGGTGTCGCTGCCGTAGAGCAGGTTGGACATGGTCAGTTCATAAAAACTGGGCATGAAGATCAGGAACCAGCCGGCCACAATGGAGGGGGCGATCAGGGGCATGATAATGTCCCGGCACACCCGCAGCCAGTCGGCCCCGGCGTTGAGCCCCGCCTCTTCCAGACTGCTGGAGACCTGGCTCAGGGAAGCGGCAATGGTCCGGACACTCATGGTCATGTATTTCACCAGATAGCTGACAATCAGAATCCACATGCTGGAATACAGGTTCAGCCCATAGTTTCCGGAAAAGAAGATGATCAGGGCCAGGGCGATGACCACACTGGGAGTGCTGCCTCCCACCATCACCAGGATATCCGGCAGGGACCGTCCGGGCACCCGGGTCTTCACGGACAGGTAGGCCACAAACAGGGCCAGCAGGGTACCCACACAGGCGGAAATGAAGGCATAGCCCAGGGACCGCCAGATGCAGTCCAGGTACTGGCTGTTTTCCAGCACCGGGATCCAGGCGTCGATGCCAAAATTGTCCAGCCGGATGCCCTTGGACATGCTGACCATAAAGGAGGTCATCACAATGGACCCCAGGGGCAGGATCACGGAAAGGAAGGCGTACAGCCCCACAAAGAAGGTGGCCAGACCTTTCCACCGGCCCAGTTCCACCAATACCGGACGGGTGCTTTTGCCGCTGATGGTGGTGTAGTCCTTCCGGCCCATGAGCCAGCTCATGAAAAACAGCAGCCCGTTGGCCAGAAACATCAGAGAAACCGCCAGGGTGGTGGCATCCCGGATTCCCTGGTCATCCCCCATGTACACGAAGGATACGATCCGGGTGGTGAGCACTTCGATGTTCCCGGGCATCCCCACTATGGCCGGGATCCCGAAACAGGAACCGGCACCGATGAACACCAGGAGTCCCCCGGCCAGGATGCTGGGGGCCATAAGAGGCAGGGTCACATCCCACAGAGCCTTGAGAGGGGACGCCCCGGCGATCCGGGAAGCCTCCTCCAGGGTAGGATCCATTTTTTCCATGGCCCGGGAAATGGTAATGAAGGCAAAGGGAGAATAGAATAAGGTCAGGACCCAGATCATCCCGCCCCGGGTATAGATGTTGAAAGGCGCCTGGGACAGGGAAAACAGGGTTTTCAGCAGCTGGTTCAGATAGCCCACATCCGGGTTCAGCAGCTGGGTCCAGGCAATGGCTCCCACATAGGGTGGGATCATGTAGCTGGCCACCAGGATGGTCCGGAACTTTTTCCGTCCCGGCAGGTCCGTCCGGCCAATGAGCCAGGCCAGAGGGAAGGTGATCAGCACGCTGAGCAGCATCACCAGAAGGGAAATCTCCACGGTGTTCCGCAGGGCTTTCAGGTTCACTTTCTGACTGTACACCGCTGCATAATTGCTCAGGTCAAAGGTCCCCTCCACCATCACGCTGTCCCAGATCAGTACCGCCAGAGGCAGCACGATAAAATACAGCAGAGCCAGGACGGTAAGGGCAATGACCGCAAACTTACTGTCGATTCGAGGCAAATTCCACTTTTTCACCATACACTCCTTTGGACACAATGAGGCAGGAAAGGAGCCAGGGCTGGATTCCCGACCCTGACTCCTTTTGTCTCCAGGCATACTTGGGCATCATGTCCCGCAACACGCCGGATCAGGCATCCATGACTCTGGACCGGAATTCTTCCTTGATTTTGGATTCGTCCCGGGTGAGTTTTTCCCAATCCACTTTCAGAGCGTTCTTCAGCAGTTCCTTCAGACTGTACTTGGCCCCTTTGGGTTTTTCCACATCATCCCGCACGGAATGCATCCAGCCGGCTGTTACCGCCGCCTGGCCTTCCTTGCTCAGCCACCAGTCGGTGAGGGCTTTGGCCCCTTCCGGGTTCTTGGTGGCCTTGAAGATCCCGATGGGGGAAGAAATCAGGATGCAGCCTTCCTTGGGATAGACCACTTCCAGGGGTTCCTTCTTGGTCTGCTGGAGCTTCAGGATGTTTTCTTCCAGGATGATGGCGGCCATGTATTCCCCGGTCAGGAGCTTGTTCTGGATGGCGCTGTTCCCTTCTTCCACCCGGAGGCCGTTGGCTTTCAGGGCATCAAAGTATTCCCAGCCGAACTTGTCCGCCAGGGTCCCTACGGCCACATAGGCGGTACCGGACAGCAGGGGGTTGGGCATGGCGATGCGCCCCTTGTACTTGGGGTTGGTCAGGTCCTGCCAGCTGGTGGGCACATCTTCCGGTTTCAGTTTGTCCTTGTTGTAGGCGATGATCATGTTGCACACCCGGACGGCAGCCCAGGCCCCATCCTTGTCCACTTCCATGATGTGATGCTTGGTTTCCGGAGATTTAGAATCCAGCAGCAGACCTTTTTCCTTCAGATAGATGTAATAGGAAGGATCCGCCACCATCAGCACATCGTCGCTGATCTTGTTGGCCTTTACTTCCCCGGCGATCTTGGTCTTGATCTTTTCCGTTCCGCCCTGGAACCAGCTGACTTTCAGATCCGGGAAGGCTTTCTGGACTTTCGGTTTGCACATGGAATTGACGATATCCGGATACATGGAGGTGTAGACCATTACATTCCCGGATACCCCTTTCTTCCCATCCGCCGCCTTTTTGTCTCCCCCGCCGCAGCCGGCCAGGAGGAGGGTTCCGCAGGCCAGCAGAGCCGCTGCCGCGGCCAGCCATTTCTTGCTGCTCATACAATCCCGTCCTTTCCTGATGATTTTTTTTATTCTGATAACTTGTGATGCCCTGATGCCTGTCAGGGATGATTTCTTTCAGTATATCCGTTTTCATCCGGAAAAACGTCAAAAATCAGTTTTATCCATTACTTTTTTCATAATAGGTGAACAGAGCCTGGGTCCCCAGGTCCCCCTTCCCTTCCTTGGCCAGGGAACGGTATTCCTTCAGCACCTGGTGGAGCACCGGCAGCTTCAGTTCCTTCTTTTCCGCTTCTTCTTCCGCCAGGCCCATGTCCTTGATGAAATGCTTCAGGAAGAAGCCGGGAGCATAGTCTCCCTGGATGATCTTGGGCCCGAAGGCGTTCAGTTGGGCACTGCCCGCCGCCCCGGTGGACACTGCCTTCAACAGGGTTTCCAGATCAAGGCCGTTGGCCTGGGCGTACCGGAGGGCTTCGCAGACCCCGGACAAGGCACCGGCGATCATGATCTGGTTGGCCATTTTGGCGTGCTGGCCCATCCCCGCTTCTCCCATGTAGTTGATGTTGGTACCCATGCCCTGGAACACCGGCTGGAGAACATCGAAATCTTCCTTTTTTCCGCCCACCAGGATGGACAGGGTGCCGTTCCGGGCGCCGGTATCCCCGCCGGTCACCGGTGCATCCAGCACATGGAAGCCCCGTTTAGTCCCTTCTTCATACAGTTTCCGGGCCAGGGTGGGACTGGTGGTGGTCATGTCAATGAGGAAGCTGCCGGGCCGGGCGCTGTCCATAAGAGCCCCGGGAGCCAGATAGACTTCTTCCACATCCCGGGGAAATCCCACAATGGTGATCAGGCACTGGCAGGCACCGGCCAGATCGGAGATGGAAGGATGGAGGGTGACCCCTTCTGCCTTCAGATCCGCCACTTTTTCCGGATGCCGGGCATAGCAGTGCATGGTATAGCCCGCCTTTCCCAGATTCCGCAGCATGGATTTTCCCATAATGCCCGTACCGATAAAGCCAATATCACGGATTTCCGTCATACAAACCCCTTCTTTCCGGTAAAATGCAAAACAAAACCACATCATTTAGAATCATTATAATTTATGAGAATGGAGGCGTGCAAGAGGGAATTGGATCGTCAGCTGACCGTTGACAAAGCCTCACATCCCCCTATTTCCCCTTGCTGGGGGTGATCTTCAAGGTGTTGATGATGTTGGTGAGCTTGTGGGTGTCTTCTTTCCAGTAGCCGTCATCCGCCTTGTTCCACACCACTGTCAGGGTATGGACTCGGTCCAGGTTGAACAGAGTCCACCGTTCCGCGTGGAAGGTCATCAGGTGCTGTCCCTTTTGGAGCACTTCCATGTCATAGCTGGTATGGAGGCTTTCCACTCCGTTCACGATATTGCTGGCCATGGGCTGCCAGTTGGTGAATCTCAGGGAATAGCCTTCCGGCAGCATCTTGGTGTAGATCCCCTGGATGCTTTTTTGGGTAATGTCCCCGAATTCTTTGATTTGGTCCCCTTTCAGGCCGATGTTCTGGCCGTACCGGGGCATTTTTTCCGGGCTGGCCACGGTCTTGAATTCCACCCACACCAGGTGTTCATCGGTATTCCAGGGCACCGGATCCAGTTTCCCGCTCTGGACGATGACGGACCCGGGGCTCTTCACCACTTCCTGGTCCGCTTCCAGCCATTTTTTCAAGAGCGGATCCAGGTCCGGAGCTTTCAGCAGTTCATCCCGGGTTTCCTGGCTCTGGAGGATCATTTCCGGAGGCACCGCAAAGGATCCCTGATCCCCGGCCTGGATTTCCACCCAGCCCGGATAAGAAGCCACATGGACCTGTTCTGTTTTATTGGTCTCTTTGCCGCACCCGGCTCCCAGAAAAAGGGCCAGCAGGCAGCCAAGGAGCATGATTTTCTTCAACATACGATTTCCCGCCTTTCTGATACGGGAATATTATAGCATAAAAAAAAAAAGGGAGTGCTGCACAGAACGTGCAGCACTCCCTTTAACTCAGTCCCCCACTGCCACCGCTGCTTTTTTGGCGGCTTTTCTGGCTTCGTACCGGTCCATGTTCCGGGCGAAGAGGCCGGCCAGGAAGGAACCGGTGATCTGATGGACGGCGGCGCCTACAGCAGCCGGGATGGCCACGGCAGGAGCGAAATACACGGCACAGATGGACAGGGCCAGGGCGTCATTCTGCATCCCCACTTCCAGGGTCACGGAATGCTGTTGGGGTTTGCCCATACCCAGTTTCCCGGTGATAAAATATCCCATGCCGAAGCCCACCAGGTTGTGGAGCAGCACCAGCACCACCACAAAGGCACCCAGGGCCACGATCTTGGCTCCGTTCACAGCCACCACGCCGCCCAGGATGGACAGCACCGCAAAAGCGGACAGCAGCACCAGCACTTTCTGGATCTGGGCCAGGAACTTTTCCCCTACGGCTTTGTGGACCAGGAGCCCCAGCACCAGAGGCACCAGGATCACTTTCATCACCGTGAGAGCCATGGAAACAAAGGAAACATTCACATATTCACCGGCCAGGGCCCATACCAGGAAGGGCATCATCACAGGAGCCAGCAGGGTGGAAACAGTGGTGACGGATACGGCCAGAGGCACATCCCCTTTGGCCAGGAAGCTCATCACATTGGAAGCGGTGCCGCTGGGGCAGGAACCCAGGAGCACCATGCCCACCGCCAGATCCGGGCTCAGATGGAACACCTTGGTGAGAGCAAAGGCCACCAGAGGCATGATGGTGTAGTGGCACACCGTACCGGCCAGGACTTCCTTGGGCCGCTGGAGCACCAGTTTGAAATCGGACAGATGGAGGGTCATGCCCATGCCGAACATCACCACACCCAGGAGCCATACAGTGTAATGGACGGACCAGGAAAAGGCCCCCGGAACAAAATAGCCGCCCACGATGGTAGCCAGCACCAGCCAGGTGAGATTTTTCCCTACAAAGCCACTTACTTTTGTCAACAGATTCATGTTTTACCCCTCCAAAAAATGTTTTCTGCAAAAATCAAACGGCTGATGGCTTCCCTGGGAGAAAAAGAAAAGCGCTTTGTCTCCTGTAAGAGACAAAGCGCTGTGCTCTGCGGTACCACTCTTGTTGTCGCTGCTGCGACCTCTTTACTAGCATCTCCGGATTTCCCTTCCAATGCCGGACAGAATAACGGCTGTCAGCCGGCCCCACTTACTTGGAATCTTTCAGCGGGCAGCTCCTGGGTGATTTTCCTTCTCCTCTCAGCATCCTGCCTCGCACCAAGCGGCAGGTTCTCTGGAATGTGAGACTGGACAAGTACTTTTCCCATTCAACACTGTCTGATGTTTTGTTATGGGCTTTATTATACGCTTTTGAGAAAATTTGTCAACAAGTTTTTTTCAAGTCCTCAATACGCGGACATCCATACGTCCATCAGAAGGGTCCCAGATGGGTAGCGGAAGCGTACCACATCACCACGAAGGCAAAGATCCATTCCAGCCCCAAAAGAGGGAAGGCAAACTTCCACCAGCGCCGGAGAGGCACACCGGCTACGGTGAGCACAGTCATGGTGGTGCCGCTGGCCGGGGTGATCATGTTGGTGAAGGCGTCCCCCATCTGGAAGGCCAGGACGGCGGTCTGCCGGGTGAGTCCCACCAGGTCCGCCAGCGGGGCCATAATGGGCATGGTGATGGCTGCCTGGCCGGAGCCGGAAGGCACCACCAGGTTGAACACGTCCTGGACGATGAACATGCCGAAGCCCAGCAGAGAATGAGGGAATACATTCAGCCCGGCCGCCAGGTAGTAGATAATGGTATCCAGGATCTTGCTGTCCCCCATGAGCAGGGTCACCCCTTTGCACAGGGAAACCATCATGCAGGGCATGGCCATGTTCTTCACTCCGCCGATGAAGGCGTTGGCAAAGTCGTTGACGCTGAGCCGTCCCACAATGCCGGCGAACACCGCCATCATCAGGAACAGGGCGGCCAGTTCATCCATGTAGAAGCCGTATTTGATGACCCCCACCAGGATGGCGGCCACGGTGACCACAAAGCCGCCCATGATGATCTTCTGACGGCCGGTCATGAGCACATTATCCCCTTCATAGGCACTCAAGTCCATCTGGGGACGGTAGATCTGGTCATAATCGTACATGTAGCTGCTTTCCGGATTCTTCTTGATCTTCCGGGCATACCACATGGTATACACCACATTGATCACAATCAGCACCACCAGCATGGCCACCCGGACCTGGATACCGGAGAACATGGGCAGGCCGGAAATGCTCTGGGCCACCCCTACGGTAAAGGCGTTGGTCACCCCGGCTCCGTAGCCCCCGCTCACAGCGGCCAGAGGCATGGCCACCGCCACAATGGAGTCAAACCCCAGGGCATAGCATACAGCCATGATCAGGGGCACAAAGGCGATGTATTCCTCGCTGCAGCCGGCAAAGGTGCTGAGACAGGTCATAATGGTGAGCAGCACCGGGATCAGCAGCATTTCCCGACCCTTCACCTTGGTGACCACATGGCCCAGAGCCCCGTTGATGGCCCCGGTGGCCGCCATTACGTTCAAAGCTCCCCCGATGATCATCAGGAAGCCCACAATGCCGCTGGCCCCTTTGACGCCCCGGGGCACGGCCTTGAACACGTCGAAGAAGCCGGCAGGATGCTTGGCGATGAAATGGAAGGTGTTGGGATCCACCACCATACGGCCGCTGGCCGCATCCTTCACCCGGTCAAAGATCCCGGCCGGGATCAGATAGGTGGCAATGGCGGTAAGGATCAGGATAAAGAAGATGATAATGATCGGGCTGGGTACCGATACTTTTTTGTTCACCGGTTTCTGGACGGTGTCCTGTTTGTTTTCTGTCATAACAACTCCCCTTTACAGCAGTTACAGACGGCAGATGGCTGCGGCCAGCAGCATGGTCCGTTCAAACATGGTTTCAACGATGGCATATTCCTGGAGGGTATGGGCTCCATCCCCCTGGACCCCCACGGAATCCAAGATGGGAATTCCCGCCTGGGCCATGAAAGAGGCATCGGAACAGCCCCCGGGATGAGCCGCCCCGAAGGCCGGGATCCCGAATTCCGCAGCCGCCTGGTTCACCAGGGCCAGCAGGTGGTCATTGCCTTCGGTCCGTTCAAAGACGGGCATGAAGGCCGGGAATTCCACTTCTGTCCGGGTGCCGGCCACATGGGTCTCGGCGCAGATGGCCCGGATGGCTTCCTGGAGTTTTTCCTTGTCCTCATTGTAATCGTACCGGCAGTCCACTTCGATCCGGCAGGTATCCGGCACCGCATTGGAGGCCGTGCCCCCGGAAATGATGTCCGTGCTGACGATCCGGCCTTTGTCCAGGTCCGTAAGAGCCCGGAGGGCCACGATTTTGTGGGCCATTTCTTCAATGGCGTTGGCGGATTTGGTGTAGGCATTGCCCACATGGCCGGCCTTCCCGTGGACGGTGATCCACACATCCATGCAGCCTTTTCGGCCTACGGTGAGGCAGTTGTCCATCCGGCCGGTTTCCAAGTTTAAGGCGCACAGGCAGCCCTTGGCTTCTTCCGCCAGCAGCTTGTCCGCCCGGGACCCCTGGTGGGTGATTTCCTCATCGGGGACGAAAAGCAGTTTGATGGGATGCCGGTCATAGCCGATCTTTTCCAGCACTTTGGCCAGATAGACCGCCATGACAATCCCCCCCTTCATGTCGCAGACCCCGGGGCCATAGGCCTTTCCTTCCTTGATGGTGAAGGGATTTTCCGGGTAGCTGCCGTTGGGGAACACCGTATCCAGGTGTCCGCTCAGGAGGATGGGCTGGCCGGCCCGTTCTTTCCCTGACCAGGCCCGGATCAGGGGGACCGCCCCGGTTTCCACCAGTTCGCTTTCCAGTCCCAGCTTCTGGAGATAGGCAGACACCTTTTCCATCAGGGTCTCCATCCGTTCTTTTTCCTTGCTGCCGGCCTGGAAGTTGATCAGATCCTTCCAAAAATCCAGCATGTCCTGCCGGAAGCTTTCCACCGCTTCCTGGATTTGTTTGTTTTGCTGCTCCATGGGTTTCTCCTTTGTACAATACAGCAACTTATCATCGATATTTTATACAGATATACTGTATATTAATTTTTATTTTATCGAAAATCTTCGGAGTTGGCAATAGGAAAAAGGGGGTGTGAATTTTTTCACACCCCCTTTTTCACATAAAAAACAGCGCCAGTGCCGTGGTTATGATCCCGCACACACACAGGGATATGGAACTCATGGCACCCTGGATCTTGCCGATTTCCAGGGCCTTGCTGGTGCCTACAGCGTGGCTGCAGGCACCGATGGCCACCCCTTCCGCCACCGGATCCGTAATGTGGAACAGTTTGCACAGGAAGGGAGCCAATACCGCCCCTTCGATGCCGGTGATCACCACCGCTCCTGCGGTGATGCCCGGGATGCCCCCGCCGTTTTCCGAAATCCCCAGGGCAATGGCCGTGGTGACGCTTTTGGGCAGCATGGAGGCGGAAAAGACGGAATTGGTCCCGAACAGATGGCACAGGGCCAGAGCCGCAATGATGCTCCCCAGGCTGCCGATGGTGCAGCCCACCAGGATGGGCAGGAAGTTCTCCTGGAGTACCTTCCGCTGCTGATAAATATTCAGGGCCAGCACCGCCGTGGCCGGTCCCAGGAGCATGGTGATCACCGACCCGCCCATATTGAAATGCTTCAGGGGCACCCCGGTGACCGTCAGGATCACCACGATCATCAGGGCTGACGTGAGCACCGGGTTGCACAGGAGCCAGCCGGTCTTTTTCTGGAGTTTCACCCCCAGGACCCAGCAAATGAAGATCAGGGTCAGGCCGAAAAACGGGGTACGGGTAAATGCATCAGGCATGGGAGGCTCCTTTCTTTCTCCACAGTTTCAAACAAATCTGGACACTCCAGCCGGTAATGAAATACACCAGAGGCGTGGTCACCAGGGTGATCACCAGGAAGGGGATCAGATAGTTTTTCAGGGTTTCCACATATTCCAGGGTCCCCACCACCGCCGGGACGAAAAAAATACCCATATTCCGGATGAAGAACCCGCCGGCATCTTTGATCTGCTCCGGTTTCAGGATTTTCCGGTACAGCAGAAAAGTCAGCACCAGCAGACTGATCACACTGTAGGGTACCGTAAAGGGCAGCAGCTCCGCAATGCCGATGCCGATCAGACAGACGCCGAAAATCAGCGCCAATTCCATGACAATATTCATGACTCCCCCCAACTACACTGCAAATACAAGACGTTCCGCAACACACAATATTAATAGTATATAGTATCAACGGCCGGAAGGGAAGATGTTTACTGTAAAATCTGACTTGTTTTTACTTAATTAGCTGACAATTCTTCTGTACGAATTCAAATTTTATCGAACATACGTCATTGAGTTTTACATTGCCGTTCAATATTTTTAGAACGCTATGAAGAATTTATGCTTGATTGTTCGAGAAAAAGGTTTATAATGGGACCATAAATTGATTTCCAAGGAGGAAACAGGCAATGAGTGAGCAAAAACTCGAACGTTTGGAAAGTGATTCTATCGGCAAGAAGTACGTCCCCCGGGACGCCTATTATGGGGTGCAGTCTCTCCGTGCCCATGAGAACTTCCACATCACCGGTCAGTCCACTCATCCCGTCATGATCCGCAGCCTGGCGTACATCAAAAAAGCCTGCGCCCTGGCTAACCGGCAGGCAGGCACCCTAACTCCCAAAACCGCAGATGCCATTGTGGCCGCCTGCGATCAGCTCCTGGAAGGGAAATACCAGGACCAGTTCATCCAGGATCCCATCCAGGGCGGCGCCGGCACCTCCCTGAACATGAATGCCAATGAAGTGATCGCCAACATCGCCATCGAGATTTTAGGCGGGGAAAAGGGAGATTACACCCTGGTCCATCCCAACGATGATGTGAACCGGGGCCAGTCCACCAATGACGTGATCCCCACCGCCGGGAAACTGACCGCCCTTTTCCTGCTGGAAGACCTGTACAAAAGCCTGAAAGCCCTGAAAGAGGCCTTTGCCCAAAAAGGAGTGGAATTCGACCCGATCCTGAAAATGGGCCGGACCCAGCTCCAGGACGCAGTGCCCATCCGCCTGGGCCAGGAATTCAAAGCCTATGCCACCGCCCTGGACAGAGGGCTCAGACGGATCCAGTCGGCAGCCAGAGAAATGACCGAAATCAATATGGGCGGTACCGCCATCGGTACCGGAGTCAATGCAGCCCCTGCCTACTCCCGCCATATTGCCGAAGATCTTTCCCGGCTGACCGGCTTTTCTTTTACCCAGGCCGCGGACCTGATCGATGCCACCCAGAACATCGACAGTTTCGCCGCCGTATCCGGCAGCCTGAAGGACTGTGCCATCGCCCTGTCCAAGATTTCCAATGACCTGCGGCTCATGTCTTCCGGTCCCCGGACCGGCCTGGAAGAGATCAACCTGCCTGCCAAGCAGAACGGATCTTCCATTATGCCCGGGAAAGTGAACCCGGTGATCCCGGAAGTGGTGAGCCAGGTGGCCTTCCGGGTGGTGGGCAACGACACTTGCATCGCCATGGCCGTGGAGGCGGGACAGCTGGAACTGAACGCCTTTGAACCGGTGATCTTCTATTCCCTGTTCCAGAGCATCGACATGCTCCGGGAAGCGGCGGACACCTTGCGGATCAACTGTGTGGAAGGGATCACCGCCAACCGGGAACACTGCCAGCACCTGCTGAAAATGAGCGCCGGCATCGTAACGGCCCTGAGCCCCTACATCGGCTACGTAAAAGCCGCCAAGCTGGCCAAGGAATCCCTGGCCAAGAACATCCCGGTGGTGGAACTGGCCCGGAGCCGCCATTACCTCAGCGACACCCAGCTGGACAGAGTCCTGGATCCCTATAAGATGACCACGCCGGTGGCGAAATAAAAAAGCTGCCTTGCGGCAGCTTTTTTTATCATATGGTGCGATTGGCGCGAGTCGAACGCGCGACCCTCTGCTTAGGAGGCAGATGCTCTATCCAACTGAGCTACAACCGCATAACATGATTATTATAACAACTGCCGTCCCCGGAAGCAAGGTATACCCCTGCTTTTGTCAGGAAATGTAGACATTTTTCCTGATTCTCCCTTATAATATAAATTAACAGTTTATTCCGTCCTTTTATCCCAGGGGCGGTCCTCTGTATCCCTGAAAGGAGGAATTCCCATGACAGCCATCGAACAGGAACTGCTCCAGCTGGCCCGCACCATCCTCCATGCCTATTTTGAAAAAACGGATCCGGATCCTCTGCTGGCCCATCTGGCTCCTGATGTGATCTGGCTGGGGGCCGGGCAGGAAATGGAGGCGGAAGGCCGGGACAGGGTTGCCGCCATTTTCCGGAAGGGCCAGGATCAGCTGATTCCCTGCCGGCAGAGCCAGGAACGGTCCCTGGTGCGTCCTCTGGCAGAGGGACTGTGGCTGGTCCAGGTGTCTTCCCTGGTGGAAACGGATCCCTCCTACAAAATGTATCTCCAGGGCTACCAGCGCTGTGCCTTCTGTTTCCGGAAAAACGCCGCCGGCCGCTGGGAAATCACCTATCTGAACCATTCCATGGCCTATGAGGCCGTCCGGGAAAACGAGCTGTTTGCCATCAGCCAGGGAATCCGGAACTTCCGGAAGCTGAAGACGGCGGATCCGGACCTGTTCACCCCCCACGACAAGGAACTGATGTACCAGCTGATCCGGAAACTGTTCCATCCCCTTTCCCGGGAAGAACAGCAGGTCTGCCTGATTCTTTCCCTGTTCCCCCGTTTTTCCCGGGCCCAGGCGGAATTCCTCTGCCCCCACCCGGACACCCTGGCCCGGCTGGAAGAACACTGGAAGCGCAGCCCCTTCCTGACCTACGAGCCTTTCCAGGGGACCTTTGCCTTCCATCCGGTGTTCCAGGAATATCTCCAGAGCCAGTTCCAGTGTGAAGCCTGGAACTGGCAGAAGAAAGCCTGTCTCCAGGCCGCCCGGTGGCAGCTCCGCAGCCGAGATTTTGCCCAGGCCCTTGCCCTGGCTCTCAGGGGAAAAGCCTGGCCCCAGGCCCTCCAGGCCGTAGAACAGGCGGGCCTTGCCATTTTATACCAGCAGCCTCCCTCCCTGCTGATCCAGCTGCTCCGGAAATGCCCTCAGGAGGAAAAAGCCCGGCATTTTGCTGGCTGCGGCCTGATTCTCCTGGCCCTGAACCTGCTCCAGTCCCCTCAGACCGCCCGGGAAGAACGGGAAATCCTGCTGGCCTCCCTGCCCGATGCCTGGACCTGTACCCCGGAAGACCAAGCCCGGATCCTTTTCCTTACGGCCCTGGACAGCCTGCCGGACCTGGGCGCCATGGAGCCGGCCTTCCGGCAGTTCTTCACCTATTGCCGGGAGCACCGTATCCGGCTGCCCCGGGATTATTTCCAAGGCATCCACCGGGGTGTCTCAGGTCAACTGGTGCTGTACTACCGCCGGGCCGGCAGCCTGGCCCGGAACACCCGCCAGCTCCAGGCCCTCTATGACGG
The DNA here is from genome assembly GCF_000437815.1 of Acidaminococcus sp. CAG:542. Classification (NCBI taxonomy): domain Bacteria; kingdom Bacillati; phylum Bacillota; class Negativicutes; order Acidaminococcales; family Acidaminococcaceae; genus Acidaminococcus; species Acidaminococcus sp. CAG:542. The sequence continues at coordinate 156,054 of NZ_FR902088.1, read as the reverse complement.
CTGCGGAGAAGCCCTCCAGGGCGTCAGCGGTCCCCTGTGGCGTTCCACAGTGGCGGCGGAGCTGGCCTATCTCCAGGGGGAACTGTCCACGGCCGAAGAAGTGCTCCAGGCTTTTCTGGATGCTCCCTGCCGGACCCTGGATGAACAGCAGCGGGCCATCATCGCTCTGTTCCTGATGCCCCGGATCGCCCTGATCCGGCAGGACCAGGAACAGTTCCTGGGCTGGAAAAAGCATTACCAGAAGCTGTCCCAGCTGATTACAGACCCCCTGACCCGGACGGACCTGGATCTGGTGGGGATTTTCGTCCAGAGCCTTTTGGAACAGCCTTCTCCCAGCCTGGCAAAACATCTGGAACGGATGAACAGCCTGCCGGATTATCCTTCCCTCCAGGGGATGCGCCAGTCCACCCGGCACCGTCTCCAGCTTACCATGGGCAGATACCAGCTGCTGCTCCTTTCCACCCGTCCCCAGGATGCCGTCCCGGCTCCCACTTCTTCCCAAATGTGCCGGTGCTACGATGCCATTGTCCAGATTGCGGCCCTGGAGCATACGGGCCTTGGGGAAGAAGCGGCCGCCCTGCTCCGGTCCACCCTGGCTGAAGCCCTGAAAGACAGACTGTACCTGCCTTTTGTGGAGCACCAGTCCCTGCTGGGTCCCCTGCTGGTGAAAGCCGCCCGGCAGCCGGAATTTGCCGCATTCCTGCAGGCGGTCCTGTCCTATTCCCTCACTCCGGCCAAAGGCCGCCCGTTGAAGGAGGCATCCTTCACGGCCCGGGAAAAGCTGGTGATCCGGCGGGTGAAAGAAGGCCGGACCAACAAAGAAATCGCCCAAGAACTGAACGTGGCGGAAATCACCGTAAAAAAACAACTGAGCCTGCTCTATCAGCGTTTCCAGGTAAAGAATAGGACCCAGCTGCTCCATGCGGTGGAGAAAATGTGAAAAAAGGAGATGTCACACAGGACGCATGACATCTCCTTTTTTTAAAACTTGTACGATACCCCCACATTCACTTCATGGGTCTTGGCATCGATGTCTCCTTTGAAATCTTTGTACTTGCTGTCGTTGTAGGAGACGTTGGCTTCCCAGTTGTCGGTGAATGCATAGCCCACGCCCAGTTCATATTGGGTGATGTTGTTGCCGGTGCCGAACTTGGCCCAGCCGGTGGTCTTGTCCGTAATGGGCAGCCGGCCTATGGCCCCCACCTGATAGCCACTGTTGTTGTCATGGTAGCCATGCTGTTTCAGCCGGTTCCGCACATAGCCCCCGTACCCGTACAGATAGGGATTGAACTGATAGATCAGGCTTACCTGATGGGACTGGGCCGAAGCATCATGGTCCCCTTCATGGGCTGCATACCGGTAATCCAGACCCAGGTTGTCGGCGATCCCGATGGTACCCCCCACCCGGTACCGGGAATCACCTCCAAAGTCTTTGGTCTCTCCATGCTGTTTCCATTTGAGAGTATTGCCCACCGTGACGTTGGCATCGACTTTTGCAGCGCCAGGAGCAATCTTGGCCAGGGGAGAAGCACAGGCCACGGTCAAAGGCAGCAGGCTCAGCACTGCAGTGGCCATCATCATTTTTTTCATGGGAAATCCCTCCTTCAATGGATTCAATCATTCATCATTCTTTCATTATACACTTTTTCATCAATTTTCGCAAAATTTCACTGTTTTCCCCCGGAGAGCTTCACGGCCGCTGCGGCTGCAGCCAGGGCCGCCAGGGTGGGCAGCAGCCAGCTCATCCCCAGGGAAAACAGGGGAAGCTGATGGTAGCAGCCCAGCAAAGCCTGGACCGGCGCCGTCCCCTGGAGCCCTTTGGGCAGCACGCTGAGGGCATCCCCAAAAGCCGCCACACCGGCCAGCACCATGGGCCACCGGTACAGCCGCCGGTCCTTCCCCAAAAGAGCGGAGGCAAAGGAGGACAGGATCAGGGTAATGGCCATGGGATACAGGAACATGAGGATGGGCACAGCCAGCACAATGATCTGGGTGAGCCCCACATTCCCGATCAGGAAGGAAATCCCTGCAAAGACCACACAGTAAGCCTTGTAGCCCAGTGTCCCGGGGAACAGTTCCTGGAAGGTGTTGGCGCAGGCAGTGATCAGGCCGATGGCGGTCTTCAGGCAGGCGAAGGTCACAATGGCCGCCAGCAGCATGCCTCCTACCGGTCCAAAATAGCCATGGGCGATCTGGGCCAGAGCAATGCCCCCGTTGGCGGATACCGCCAGCTGTCCCAGGCTGGAGGTGCCCAGCCAGGTGATCAGAGTATAGATCAGGGACATAAGGAACACCACAATGCCCCCTACCTTCAGCAGATCCACAGAAATGGTGGCCACATCCCGGACGCCCAGATTCTTCAGGGTATTGATCACCACCACGGAAAAGGCCAGCATGGCCAGTACGTCCATGGTATTGTACCCTTCCTTGAACCCGGTAAGGAAAGCATGGTCCACATAGTCTCCCTGGGGAAGGCTTCCGGCAATGGACCCCATGGGATGGACCAGGGCCACTGCCACCAGGATGGCCAGGAAAGCCAGGAACACCGGGTTCAGGAATTTCCCGATGTACACCACCAGTTTGGATGGCTTCAGGGAAAACAAAAGGGCCACTCCCATGAACAGAAAGGTAAACCCGGCCAGGATCAGGGTCTGGTTCTCTCCTACAAAGGGCACGATCCCGATCTGGTAGGACACGGTGGCAGTCCGGGGCAGGGCAAAGGCCGGCCCGATGGTCAGATACAGCAGTACTGTAAAGACCCGGGCAAAGACAGGGTGCACGTTTCCGGCCAGTTCTTCCAGGCTGCCGCTGCCGGAAAGGCCGAAGGCAATGAGCGCCAGGAAGGGCATCAGCACTCCGGTGGCAATGAAGCCGATGTTGGCGCTCCAGAAATGGGCACCGGCCAATTGGCCCATGTGCACCGGGAAGATCAGGTTCCCGGCTCCGAACAGCATCCCGAACAGCATGGAGCCCACAAAAAGATATTCAGCAGAAGTCAGTTTGTGATTGTTCATGGTGCCTCCTTATTTGGCGGTCAGGCCGCCATCCACGGAAATGATGGCGCCGGTCATGAAGCCGTTCATAGGGGACAGCACCGCACAGATCATATGGGCCGCTTCCTCCGGTTTTCCGATCCGTCCCATGGGATATACAGAAGCCATGGATTCCCGGGAATAGCCCCCTTCTGCCAGCTGCTTTTCCACCAGAGGGGTATCCACATCCCCCGGGCACAGGCAGTTCACCCGGATCCAGGGGGCCAGATCCAGGGCCAGAGACCGGGTAAAGGCCACCACCGCCCCTTTGGAAGCGGCGTACAGACAGCAGCCGTAATTTCCTTCCAGGGCCGCGTCAGAAGCGATGTTCACAATGGACGGACCGTCCTGGACAAAAAGGTCCAGCAGGGCCTGGGTAAGGAAAATGGTCCCCTTCACATTCACATCCATCAGCTGCTGATAATCCTCTTCCGTTACGTCCTGGAAAGGCTTTTCCTGGTAGATCCCGGCGCTGTTCACCAGAAAATCCAGTTCCTGGTGCTGTGCCTGGAGTTCCCCGGCGATTTTCCGGCAGCCTTCCACGGTGCTTACATCTCCCTGGAGATACAGGGCTTCTCCCGGCAGCCCTGTGAGGCTCTCCACCGCCTTTTGGCCCCGTTCCGGATCCCGGCCCACCAGCCACACTGTGGCTCCGTCCTGGACCAGCAGCCGGGCTGCTGCCAGGCCGATGCCGGACGTGCCACCGCTGATGACCCCTTTTTTCTTCTCCATTCCGTATCCGATCATATCCACGACTCCCTTCCTACAATTTGTTCCCCAAACAGAAAAAAAGGAGATACCGTTTCCACGATATCCCCTCTTTGTTGCGCTTGTTGTTCTTGCAGATATCTATATCTTACAGTTTCACAACGTTGGCAGCCTGTTCACCACGGTTGCCTTCGACAACGTCGAATTCTACAGCCTGGCCTTCTTCCAGAGTTTTGAAGCCTTCACCCTGGATTGCGGAGAAATGAACGAATACATCGCCGCCATCTTCCCGTTCAATGAAACCATAACCCTTTTCAGCATTAAACCATTTAACTTTGCCAGTCATCTTTACTTGGCCTCCTAAAAATTATTGCGAAAAACGATCCAACTATATGTGATACCTGCGTGAGTTCAACATTCAGTAAGTCCGTTGTTTCTGTGTTCCATTCTAGCATAACCCCTGGACTTTTACAAGCAAAAGAATTGCGAGAGTACAGACGACTCAGGGTATTTTCAAAGATTTTCGAGAAAATTGACGGACCAGCTCTTCTTTTTGTTTTTTTGCCAGTTGTTTCAGGGCATATTCCCGCTGAAGGGCCGTCCTTTTGTCCGGCAGTTCCTCAAAATAGGCCAGGTCCACCGCCTTGAAGGCCCGGGTGTATTTGGCCCCGGACCCGCGGCGGTGCATGGCCAGCCGGTGGACCAGGTCGTTGGTCCAGCCGGTATACAGGGCGCCGTTGGCACAGCGCACCATATAGACGTAGGCAGTCATTCCGTTACGATTTCCACCTTTTCCATCACCACGTCCTTCAGGGGACGGTCGGCGAAATCCGTGGGGGTGGAGCCGATTTTATGGACCACATCCATCCCTTGGGTGATTTTCCCGAAGACCGCATGATGGCCGTCCAGCCAGGGGGTGGCATCCAGGGTGATGAAGAACTGGCTGCCTCCGGTGTTGGGGCCGGCATTGGCCATGGACAGGATCCCTTCCCCGCTGTGGGCCAGGCCGGGACCGAATTCGTCGTCGATGGTGTAGCCCGGGCCGCCCATGCCGGTGCCGGTGGGATCCCCGCCCTGGATCATGAAGCCGTCAATGACCCGGTGGAAGATGACCCCGTCATAGAATCCCTTCTCCACCAGTTCCCGGAAGTTCCCGGCGGTTTTGGGAGCCTTGTCCTCAAACAGCTCCGCGGTAAAATCTCCCAGATTCGTATGGAAATGCACTTTTTTGTTCATGTTGTTCACCTCGTTGTTGTGGGGCTGCCTTCAGCAGCCCCTGGAAATCGTTTCTGTAGGGGCGGCAGGCCCGGCCGCCCGTCAAATCACCGTTTGTCCGTAGTGTTTGCGGGCCGCCCGGCGTGCGGCCCCTACGGTTCAGGGTTCAAAATCAATTGGCAAAATTGATTTCCAACGGCCGTTGACCGTTGACAGCTGACAGGAGGTGCGCCGCACCTCCCTAAAACTCCCTGATCACCAGATCCGACAGATCCAGATCCACCCGTCCTTTGCCCGGGACGGAGGCCAGGGCCACCAGACGTCCCTGGGTGGTGATGTAGAAATCATCCTTCTGGAGCCGGGCTCCTTCGCCCAGTCCGGCCAGCCGTTCCTGGAGCTCTTCCTGCCGGTTGGCTCCCAGGAAATAGTCCAGGGTCAGCCGGCTGCCGGTGGCCAGGTCGAATACCAGGGCATAGTGGAGGTCCGTGATCCGGGCCACCAGCAGAGTGGGATCAGCCCCTCCCTGGAGGGAGGATACATAAGCGTAGTTCTTCAGCCGGGTCCAGCTGGCCAGGCTGTTCACTTCCGACACCGGATAGCTCCGGTACAGGATGGGGGTCCCCTGGAACACCAGGCTCAGGATCTGCCGCCGGTTGTAGGTGACCTGACACTGGAGCTCGCTTTCCACCGGGCCGGTAATGTGCCGGTACACGGACAGGTAGTTCCCCAGTTCCTGGTTGATCCGGTCCTGGACCTGAGGAGCCACCCCGCCGGTCACCTGGGGAAAGGTGGTCTCATACCCATCGTTGGTGATCTTCAGGGGATTCCGTTTGTCCCGGGGCCCGGCCCCTTCTTTGGCCGGCACCGCATACCAGCCGGTGACCCCGTCCCGGGTGGCCACCTTGGCCCATTCCAGTCCGTTGATCTCCCGTTTTCCGAAGATCATCCCCTGGGCTCCCTCCGGGGCCGGCCGGAGGATGGTTTCCGGCTTTTCTTCCGGCAGGCTGCGCAGGTAACCTCCGCTGAATATGACCCGTTCCATTTTGTGTTCCCGGTTGACGAATTCCACCCTTGCTCCCTGTTCCCCCTCCCCGGGAGCCAGGGCCTTGGTTTCCGAAGCCGCTTCCGTTTCTCCGGCGGTCTGGCTGCTTTCTGCCGTCTGGGACCGGCTGCACCCGCCGGCCAGGCAGCCCAAA